>MGXG01000024.1:0-2598 GCA_001801285.1 Gammaproteobacteria bacterium GWE2_37_16 | reverse complement strand
GGTTTAAATTCAGAACCAGTATCCTTTCGCAACTCCTCGTTAACTGCTGCAATATAACTAGCAAGAGAAGTTGCTTTATCTGGTTGAACTACCAGCTTATTACTCCAAAGCAAAGTTTTACCTAACGGAATAAGCGTTGTGTTTAACATAAGTTCCGTTGGGTAGCTATTAAGTATCTTTTTAAGAGCCTCATAGGTGTTGTTTCCCCTACCAACTAATGGATCTCCCTGATCAAATCTTGGCGCAGATATCAAAGGAATTGGAGCTGATGTCACTCTATCGTAGATCATATCAGGCGTCGCCAAACTCTGTTGCACCTGAATTAAATTGTAGTAATAACCACCCGCTGACGCCCAACCTTGTTTTTTTGCTGTATCATAAAAACTCTTAAAAGGATCCACGTCAGTCGTACAACCTTCATATGGTTTAGGCACATCTTGTGTAACAGGACCGCACACGTTGCGATATGAATGCGTGTCAAAAAAGCATACATTCTTCGTTTCAAGGCACTGATGATTATACCCCATTCTATAATATGCAATCGCACCTTGATATTTTCCTCCCGTTGTCACCGCCACTTGCTGACTTTGTATATTAAAAGGATCTTTTAGGTCTTTTGTCTCATCATCTGGAAGCTGTCTCGGACTGGCCTTGTATTTGTCAAGAACGGTTCGCGCTAAAGGCTGCATAGCCGTTATCATGCTTTGCAAACCGGCAAGTTTGCTTAATGCATAAGCTCGATCTCCAGTTTGTACTATGGCTGATCCAGCTCTACTAGGCACCCCCCAATTATACGTGCCACACTTCCCGTTCAATTGCTCCAACTGCAGTTCGCCTGGGATTGAAGCTGTCGTTTTGTAAGTATAATATTTCGCACCAACTGTTTTCTCTATTTTGGCTGTCTTTTCGATAACTCTCGAAGTTGAATAAGAAACATCAGATAGACGACCCGGAACCTTCAGAGTGGAGTTTACAGGATCAATAGACCAGCTTAAAGCATCAGTATTAGCGTTAAGTAAGGCTTTTTGATCAGGAGTAGCTGCACTTCCTGCTTTTCTTGCCGCTTCTTTTGCCGTATCCAAACCATCCTGTAACGCCTGCATACACAAGGCGGAACGCAGAACACTTATGCTAAAAACATTCGAATCAGGATCTGAACTATCTATTATATAACGCTGATCAAGATAACGCGTCGGATCAGCCTCTGATGCAGCTGCTTTTTTTTGAATAGTTCCCTGGTACATAACACCGCCGCTATTTAAATAATCAAGCGTCCCCGTCCAAAGAACATCCGCCAAACCAATCCCCTGAATAGCCATCCACATAATGGCGCTTTGCAGCATGGTGTATCCGTTAGTCATATTCGGCACTAAAAGCCCAACACCGGCAACTGTCCGGATAATCACCCAGTGACTGAGCTTTTTACCCATCGACTCACCTTCGGCAGCGGTATCGATGATGGCGCGCACAGTCGTATAGGTAAGCATGACCCCAGAAATAGACAAAATACCAACATTTAAATATTTAAATATCTCACCAAGAACGGTATGCTCCGTAGCTGCAAGCAAGCCACCAACACCGCCAAACAACTTACCGAGATAACCCAAAGAAAGATCAGTCGGCGGAGGAGTAAAAGAAATTGAGGTGACATCGGCAGCACTGGCAATACTGCTATAAAAAAGCTCCGTAAATATCAAAACAAAAACGGAGACGAATCTGTAAAATATACGCTTCATTGTTGTGCTCCTAGATTAAAAACAAAACGCATCCAATCTTGTAAATTACAACCCAATTTTCTTTGTTGCATCTGCATATACCAAAAATGTTCCCGCAAGGCATTAGATCCGATAAACATGGTTAAAACCAGGCTCAGTAACGTCGATAAATAATATCCATATGCTATTAAATACACTGCGTAAAACAAAGCGCAGACAGAAAAAAACGCGTAGATACAAGCCATAAAAAAGAATTGTTTGGTTTTTTTAGCAATATCCTCTTCAGTTAAACCTAAGCGCTGCACTGCATCATCGAAAGTCTCATGATGCTTAGCTTCCGGCACATCGAACATCCCCTTGGAACCATGACGAATCATTTTACCAAAAGTATAAATTTGATCTGCCGCTATCCAGCGTTTAACATTAAACAAATTCTTTAAAAACGTTCTAATACGTTTCTTTTTTGGTTTTTTTGTAGTCAATGGTGTGTTGTTCATAATTTTGTTCCCTATAAAATAAAAATAAAACTACCTATTTAGCATTTCCTAAGGTTATTGTACCAATTTTTGATTAAATTAGCATTAAGATATGTTCTCTCAAAATTGTATCACATTAAATTTTACCTAGGCTAACAAGAAACTGTATATACTAAACGAAAACAGGTTTTCATGGTTAGCACAAATAGACTCGAGCAGTTTGGATTTTCCGCTAGGCGACAACGAGTCGAGTTTGAGGAGTGTATTGGACATACATGACTCAAACGAGCGAGAAAGCCAACAACGCGGAAAACCAAAATGCGAAGAGTATATGAACTTATTATATGTGCATTTGCATAGTAAGTGAATCAACTAAATGAGAATATTTTTGCATTTTTTTGTAATTT
>MGXG01000023.1 GCA_001801285.1 Gammaproteobacteria bacterium GWE2_37_16 | reverse complement strand
CGCAATAGCTGCAAGCACCTTTTAGATTATGCAAAATAGCGTATATTTTTTTAAAATCTTTATTTTTTTCAATATTTTTTAAATCTTTTTTTACGACAGAGAATTTGTTGAGCAATTTCTTCAATAAAACGTTAACCAATTCTTTGTTCTTATGCAGACGCATAGCAAAATTTAAATTAATAGCTTTTTTCTTTGTCTTTGCTTTTACGATATGTCTTGGCAACCATTTTTTCACAATGTTAGTGACTTTTTCTACTGAAATTGGCTTGATTAAGAAATCGCTCATTCCAGCAGCAATACATTCTTCTTTCTTGCCCAAACCGTGTGCCGTCAATGCAATAATTGGTGTTTTACAACCTTGAGCGCGCAAATAAATAGTCAATTTTTTACCGTCCATATCTGGTAGTCCTAAATCCATAAAAATAAGGTCATATTTTTTGTTTTTGCTAATGCGTATAGCGGCGTTGCCGTTAGAGGCTATATCTAATAAACAACCAAATTTTTCTTTTAAAATATCTTGCTCGACTAATTTGGCAATTTGATCATCTTCGACTAATAATACTCTAGTTTTTGGCAGTTGAGGGATTTTGAGTGTGGTTTGATTGATACTTACTGATTCTTCTAGCGATTCATTGGCTAAGCATTTTTTATATGGAATTAAACAGGTAAAAGTTGTTCCTTTACCCAACTCACTCTCAACATATATTTCGCCACCCATTTCGTTGATAAATTGTTTCACTACCCTAAGCCCTAAGCCAGAACCTGTATAGTGATTTTCACTGGATGGAGAAAGGCGGGAAAATTTTTCAAAAACTTCGTTCTGTTTATCTTTAGGAATGCCGATTCCTGTATCGGCAATTAGTGTTTTTATAGTGAATGTCTTTTTTTTATTTTCGGTAAGATTAACATTTATAGTAACTTTGCCTTTTTTTGTAAACTTTACGCTATTGCCGATTAAATTTAATAAAATACGATAAGTTCTGAAGTCATCCCCGATTAAAAATTCAGGAATATTAGCTGCGATTTTAGTTTCTAGCTTCAAGTCTTTCATTTTGGCGATTGGGACTTCTAAATTTACTACGTTTTGAATGATTCTACGTAAACTAAATCTTTTTTCTAATAAAGGCGCTTGACCATCCTCGATACTGTGAAATTCCAATATTTCTGTTAAAACAGTTAAAAGTTGTTCTGCAGAATTTGCCAGTAACTCAAGGTTTTCTTTTTTTGTGGGCTCAGTTTCGGTCGATGCTAGCAATGCAGTTAATGACGCAATTCCGGAGGCAGGAGTGCGAATATCGTGCTCCATGTTGGCGATAAATTGGGATTTGGCTTGGTTGGCTATCTCCAGTTGCTCTTTAGCTTCACGTAGTTCATTTTCTGCTTTTTTGCGATCAGTTATGTCACTGAAAATCCCTATAACACCAATAACTTTCCCTTCCGTATTTTTTAAAGGCATTTTATGGGTTAAAAGCGCAGCCTGAGAACCATCGGCATAGCGCATCGTCTCTTCTATATTTAATTTAGGACAGCTGGTAAGCATAACATCCAGATCGTCAGTGCGATACTGGTCAGCCTGTACCTTTGTCCACGGTAAACCATAATCAGATTTGCCAATTATACTATCTACAGTTTCATTAGCCACTTTGGCAAAGTTAGCATTGCATCCTAAAATCTTTAAATTTTGGTCTTTCCAAAAAACATAGCCGGGAATATATTCCATAATACAACGTAAATAATTAGCAGTGTCTTTTTGTTTATTTTCAATTTTTTTGAGCGCAGTAATATCTTGACCAACTGCAACCACATAAGCAGTTTTTTGTTTTTGATCAATAATTTTATTGATTTTCCAGGAAATAATTCGTTCCAGCTGTGTTTGATCTATTATCGATGTTTCGTAAACACAGCTCAAAGAATCAGACAGTTTTGGTAAAGTTTTTTTTAAGATAAAAGGCGTGATTTCCTGATTTTCACAAAGTTTAAAATAATTCTTTTTTACAACTCGTTGTGCTTTCCATCCATACAAACACTCAGCGGAGGCATTTAGGGCCAAGATATCTCCTTTCATTGAGATAACAAGAACCACATCCTGTACATGAGTCATTAATAGTTTTAAAAGTGTATTTTGATCCATGTTCACTCTTCTGGTCTTATTTAAACTAAATGTGTTGTTGTATAGAACTTTCGTGTTGATCAGAATCATCGGAACAAACAGAATTTTGTGATGACAAATGTTCTCTTGTAGTTTTATAGCTAATACACCCTGTTTCTGATGATATAAACGATATATCTGCAGATCTATTGCTTTTATCGGAAAAGGATGGGGATAAAGATCGTACTGATGCTGAAGCGGGTTTATTCTCATGAGAAAGAAATCCTACTAACCTCACAACGGCTCTTTCAGCAAACTCAATATCATTGATTGCGGCATTCACCCTTTCAAGTGAAATTGCTGAATCTAAGTTTGTTTCAATTGCACTAAAAAGTGCCTGATTAGCTTTTTCATCGTGCCAATTGCTTGTTGCATCAAACATCGATAGGGCATTTAACGGCAAAAGAATACATACAGGAGCAGGTTTGGTTATGCTAGCCAGATATGCTGCATTAGCTTTCTCTGCTATATATCGCCCAATTTGTTTACTCTGTTCCTCGTTGGTTCTTACCACTGTTACTGCCTTGTTGCATACTTTAAATAGCCCACCAGGAAAATGGCTTTTTGCTGTATCAAGGTCGTTAAAATTAATCATGTCAACACAACCTGGAACAATCACCCATGGAACATGTGCAGCAGCAGGAGCGTTCATTCGCTTAGGTCCCGCGCTAAATACTCCCCCACATATGAAATCTGCTACTTCATGTGTGGTAATATCCAAAACAGCCTGAATTTCCCCCCTTTTTACTAACTTTTCTAAATTTTTTCCTCCTGTGCCTACAGCATGAAAAACCATGGTGCGATAACCGCGTTGTTCCAATAATTCCTGACAACGTTCTACGCAGGCAGTTGTATTACCAAACATGGTAATCCCGATAGTTATTTGGTTATTAGGGCGAACCATTTTGTATTTTCGAGGAGTTGGTAAACATGCGAAATTACGTGCTTCATTAGAACAAACCAAATCAACGCCTTGGTCATAGGAGGTGGAACTCCATGGATTAACGCCCCCAACGTCGGTTATACATGGCACTAAAGTAATATTATTTGCTTTTCCATACACCCAATTTTCATGCTGTGCTACTGTAGATATACAAATTTTCCGCATTACCACTGGTAGTTTGCGCATAGCTTTAGTAATTACTTCAGTGCCATTAGTACCACCTATCCCAATTACACCGGCAACATTCCAAAACGTACATAATGATAAAATTTTATCTTTTAAACCATTTTTTATAGCTAATACTGCCTTTGGTCGATCTTGCTCCTTCCATAAATCCCCCAAATCAAAACCAGTGCCTTGAAGCAAAAATTCTGGTGTAATATCAATCGGGAAAGAGCAATTTTTTGGTGTTGATATTCCCGTATTAATAGCTAAAACATCAAAACCATGCTGAATAATCTTTTGATATAAATACTGATAATCCTGCCCTTTGGTATCAAAAGCACCGATCATGGCTATAGTTGGAAACTCTAGCATTTCAAAGCGTTGTTTCCCTGGATATAAATTCCAGTCTATTCCTTTATATGCCAAGGCTAGCGAAATTGCCCATTGTAATTGAGTCGGATTTTGAATTGCTGCAGGTCTAATAGATCGGAATAAAGCAAGTTCTTGCACGATTTTTCTTGCCACTGCAGCGTCTGAACCGGAAAAAATCTCGGAAAATTTTTTAAATAATATGAAAGAAAACAGTATTGATGGTGAACGCCCAAGTCCGGCAGCACAATGTAAAGCTACTCTTGCCGGATCTATTTCATCCGCGATTTTATGCAATATATTAACATCTTCGGGAGTAAGTACAGCAATGTTATGATCAGGGACATTGGGTAATTGATAAACTGTTAATGTTTTTTCTAGCATTCCACTTGGACTATTTTTTTTAATCCGCAAACTAAATTGATTAATATTTTTTGTGGATGAAGCAAGTTGTGAACTAACTTCATATTCTTGATATTGATAAGAGTGTGAGAAATAATCAACAAATTGCGAATTTATATCTTGTGGTTTTCCAGCAGGATCACCCACCACTATTAATGTGTCAATTATACAACATTCATTTTCATTAAAACAAATATCAGTAAAAAAATTCCTCAATGACGTAATATTTAGCGGATTTGGACCTTCACAAACTGTATAGCCCTCATATTGATTAGCGTTATAATTAGGAAAAAGAAGGTTTTTATAGGCTGGAAAATCCTGGCAACGACAATCTGTTCTGACTCTCGGATCATGTGAAAAATATAATCTTCGTATTGCTTTATTTTCAGAGCCATTTGTAAAATATTTGACGTTCGAAAACAAATCATTAAATACTTTTTCCTCACAAAAGCGTTGTTGTAAAATATCTAAAATAGACATAAAGCACCTCAAAAAATCAAATTATATAAACTGATAAATTTCGGATACATCAGTTTTATGAAATTTTGACCAACGTAATAAAATGTTCAGATCGAAATCTAATGGTAAGGAATGGAAACCCGCTGCAAATTTTTTCGTTAATAATAAATCAATAGCGGCATTATGGGCATAAAAAATGGGGTCTAAAAATTCCACCAGCGTAGGTTCTTCCAGAATAAAATTTAATGGTTTTTTGTTTGCTAATACATCTTCAGCTAAGAAATTTTCCCCGAACTCATCTTCTGTGCCCATATTAACTTTATAGCCATCAGAAATATCTTGTCTGGAAAAATATTTGGAAACTACTCCTGGTACACCCGTTGCAGTAATAACACAAAACGCTTCTTTTAAATGTTTTTTTATCGACCCCAAGTCTTCGTTAATTGACAAAGCCTGAAAATTTTCCAATCGTGCTCGATTAAGCGCTTCATTATCCATTTCTATAATGATTATTGGGCTGCATTGCATTTTTTTTAATTCCCGAACTATACCATGACCAACTTTGCCATAACCAAAAACTACAAATTTTTTACCGGCTAAATCTTCTTTTACTAAACAGTTAAATGCTCTTTTAAATCCATCTCCAGTTCCATATAATGTTTCTAATTTTTTTACGTAGCTTTCATCTACAGATATAACAGGATATCGATTCTGTTTTTCAAAAATTACTTTTCCTGATTGAGTTTGTTCAATCGCACCAATACGTGGGTGCACAATATTAGCCAAGCCAGCACCACAATCCAAAAGAATATCGAAATCGTCTTTTAAATCATTGATTTTGGTGATATTTACCCCATGTTCATGTAAAATTTCTATAACATCGGGGCTGGCTTGCAGTGAATCTGTAACGGTTATTGTCAACGAAGCGCCAGAAAGCAATAAGGGGGCTAGCTTGCAAATAGAAGATAGCGTGAGATGGTTGTTATGTACTATTTTTAGCCCAGAATAAGGTTTATGTTTTTTAAAATACTCTACAGATTCAGCCATGAATGGCATTCTTGCGGCTGGGAATTTAGTAAAGCCATACTCGGCTAGGGTTGAAATACTCATATGTTTATGTAAGTACAAAATATACGGTTATTTTTAACATTCAATTCAAAATATTAACGAACCATAAGGATAACTGTAAAATTTAATTATATAAAAAATAGTACTTTGTTCTTTATGAAATTTTCTAATTTTTTTTATTATACTATATTTTTTTGAAATTTACATTAATTTTAGATGTTAACATATTCTTTTCATTAAAAAAGTAAGGTTGAAAAATCTGACAAAGATATTAAAATTAAGTAATTCGCAACTTTTGTGACCTGTTGGTTTTATGTCATTTAAAAGACAAATTTGTAATTGTAAAATTTTCTTATGCTATATTTAAAAAACATCATCGAAATTGGATTTGGCGCGGGGATTTTTGTCAATGCGTTCTTGTTTGTGCCACAGATAATTCAGCTTTTGCGGGTAAAAGACGCCAAAGAATTGTCGTTATTTACGTTTAGTGGTTTTTGTTTGATTCAAGTTTTTGTAATTTTGCATGGATTTATCAATCAAGACTATTTATTAGTAGTAGGATATTCTGTGAGTTTGGTAATGTGCGGGCTAGTGACGGGGTTGATTATTTTTTATCGGCTACAGAAAAAAAGAAAAATGGCAAAATCTGTAAAAACTCGTAGTCGCAAGTTACGTAGCCGCAAGCTTTAGCTTGCGTCTTCATTATTGCATATGTATATGATTTAACACGTATTTTAGCGCAGGCTAAAGCCTGCGGCTACGGAATCACAATTTGTAATACCTTAACTTTTTGAGATATTACAGCTTTTGTTTACTAACATATTGATTTATATAATAATTTAATTTACATATCTTTGATTGCAAATGGCTAATTATTAATTCAAAATATCTTGAGAATTATCACGCAGTGATTCATTAATTTAAAATTTATAATTCAAAATTTATAATTTTCTTTATGCTTCCAATAGTTTCCGACATTCTTTTAACCCCTAACGGTCTTGGTGTCGAAGACGTTAATCGCTTATTGCAACGTTCAATGGATGGGGCGATTGATGCAGCAGATATATATTTTCAGCATATGCAAGATGAGTCTTGGGTTTTGGAAGATGGGTTGGTTAAAAATACATCTTTTGGAATTAACGAAGGGGTTGGTGTTCGGGCTATTAGTGGAACAAAAACAGGTTATGCATATTCTGAAGGAATAAGTCTGCCAGCTTTAAAAGAGGCTTCTAGAGCGGCGCGCAGCATTGCTGATGCAGGTCAGAATGGGGTTATTCCAATTCAGTCAAGGATTTTACCGGTATCTTCAATTTTATATTCACAAGCTAATCCTTTACTTGATTTAAATGTTGATGAAAAGGTTGCTTTTTTGCATAGACTTTATGAAGAGGCTCTTTTGCAAGATCGTCGCGTAACACATGTTTATGTTAGTTTGAATGGTTGTTATGAATTAATTTTAGTTGCCGATTCAGAAAATGGTTTACAAGCAGATATTCGACCATTAGTGCGCTTATCGGTCAATGTAGTTGTTACTGATAAGGAACGAAGCGAAAGTGCATCCGCTGGTGGTGGAGGGCGGTTTGGTTATAAATTTTTTTTAGAAAATGATAGAGGCTTGAGATATGCGCGCGAGGCAGTGCGCGTTGCTTTAGTTAACTTGCATGCTATACCTGCACCAGCTGGAATTATGCCGGTAGTTTTGGGACCAGGTTGGCCTGGTATCTTATTACATGAGGCAGTAGGGCATGGTTTGGAGGGTGATTTTAATCGCAAAGGTAGTTCAGTTTTTGCAGGTAAAGTTGGACAACGTGTGGCTAGTCCAATATGTACTGTTATTGATAAAGGTAATATTCCCAATGGGCAGCGCGGTTCTTTGCATGTCGACGATGAAGGTACGCCAACACAAGAGACGGTGTTGATTGAAAACGGAATTTTATGTGGTTATATGCAAGATAAGCTCAATGCGCGGCTGATGGGGGTGAAATCTACAGGTAATGGGCGGCGCGAGTCTTATGGCTCAGTTCCTATTCCACGTATGACAAGTACTTATATGTTGGCAGGATCCCATTCACCTGAGGACATTATCGCTTCGGTGGAAAAGGGGATTTACGCGGTTAATTTTAGTGGGGGACAAGTAGATATTACCTCGGGTAACTTTGTTTTTACTACAAGCGAGGCTTATTTGATCGAACATGGCAGGATTACACGTCCGATTAAAAACGCAGCATTAATTGGCAGTGGGCAAGAGGTGTTGACTAAAGTATCAATGATTGGCAATGATTTAGCTTTTGATCCAGGAGTTGGCACTTGTGGCAAAGATGGACAGTCTGTAGCTGTTAATGTTGGACAGCCTACTATTAAAGTCGATGAATTGACAGTGGGTGGGACGGATTAGTGTTGCAAACACGTATGCAGGCTTTATCTTGCGCATAAATTAGCGTCAAACAAGTAAGCCCGATTCACATGCAAAAGATCAGTGTGTCCAGCCCTGGGTTGGCTTTTGAAATTTTATGATTAAGAGAACATTTAGTTAAAAAACCGTAATTATTGATGTTTTTTTTGACGGAACTTAAATGTTTACTAAAATTCTGTAATATCTTTCTTGACGTGCTCGATGGCTATTGGTATTTTAATAGCACAAGTTTCCTTAAGTGCTTTCTTATGTCGTGAAATTAAGTTTGCGGCTATTAAAACACTTAATTTTATTAATTTTTTAATGGATAGAGGAGTTCGCAATGAATAAAACAGAATTAGTCAGTGCTATTGCAAAAAAAGCAGACATTTCCAAAACAGCAGCAGCATGCGCTCTTGATGCTGTAATGTCAGCTATCACTGAAACTTTGGCGAAAAAAGATTCAGTTGTATTGGTTGGTTTTGGTTCTTTCTCCACCAGCAAGCGTAAAGCACGTACTGGTCGTGATCCACGTAGCGGTAAAGCTATTAATATTCCAGCCAGAACTGTTCCTAAATTTAAAGCTGGTAAACAGTTAAAAGATGCGGTCGATAAAAGCAAAAAATAAGTAGTTTTTATTGCCTTAATGCCCCAATCGCAAGGTTGGGGCATTTTTATTGTTTTAATGTCAGATTTTTTTAGAGCCTTTAAGTTAACGCATTGATTTATAAGTAAATTTAATTTATATATCTTCAAAGAACAAAAGCCACACAATGGATTGGTTAATTTCAAGTTTTATAAATTAAATATTATTTAATAAGACAGTGTGTATAGTTTGATTTATGGGTGCTTAGCTCAGTTGGTAGAGCTTCGCCTTTACACGGCGGAGGTCGGGGGTTCGAGACCCTCAGCACCCACCACTTGTAAATTGGTAATTTATAATTTAGAATCCATCACTTAACTTATAACGGAGCGGTAGTTCAGCTGGTTAGAATGCCTGCCTGTCACGCAGGAGGTCGCGGGTTCGAGTCCCGTCCGCTCCGCCATTTTGATATGAATGCGATATAATTTAGGGACGAGAACCCAAAGGGTTCGACTAAATCAGCACGATAGCTGATTTAGAATGCGAGCTTGCGAGCAGCCCGCAGGGTGAGCATCAGGAAGATGCGAATAATCCCGTCCGCTCCGCCATTTGTATTTTTGTTTTCATTCCCATCATTTGTCAATTATCAGATTATCTTTTTAAAAGGAATTTATTTGGTAACTTTGGAATCTGTGTGTAAAATCAAGCAAACGTTAATCAAAATTAATTTCATTTCTTTATGATGTGAAATTAATTCAAAATTTTCAAAGAGGTTTTTATGTTGCAAAGTATGCGTGAACGTACGCAGGGTATTATTGCTGGTGTGATAGTTGCATTAATTTGTTTAACTTTTGCTTTGTGGGGCATTCAAAATTATTTGCACGGAAGTGAAGCGACTGATGTTATTGCTAAAGTTAACGGTGTGAAAATTACGCAAATGGAATTTAAAAACGCTTATGAGAGGGCGCGTCAACAAATGGTTGCTCAATCAGGTAAACAATTTGCTTTGGACCAGGATGCGCAGCAACAGTTTAAAAAAGAGGTTTTGCAAAAGATTATTCAAGATCAGGTTTTATTGCAAGAAGCTAAAAATCTTGGTTTTGCAGTTGGTGACCAACAATTGCAAATTACAATTACGCAATTGCCAATTTTTCAAGTCAGCGGTAAATTTTCTTATGAGCGCTACCAACAACTTTTAAATAACATGCTTTATTCTGAAGATGGTTTTTTTAAGGAAATGCGTAATGTTTTGTTGTTAGCTCAATTGTCTAGCGGTATTCAAAGTAGTGCTTTCGTTTTACCTGGTGAAGTGGAAACAGCTTTGCAATTGCAGCAGCAAAAACGGGCGATTGGCTATTTTCTTTTGCCATCGGATCATTTCTTTTCTCAGATTAAATTAACTGTGGGCGATATTCAGGATTATTATCAGAAAAATCATGCGGAATTTATGACTCCAGAAAGTGTGAGCATTGAGTATTTGCAGTTATCGACTGATCAATTGACTAATAAGCTCGATGCAGCTCCCGTTGATCAGTTGCAACAATTTTATAAAGATAATATTGCCAGTTATTCGCAACCAATGCGTTGGCAGTTGGCGAGAATATTATTAAAGCAGGCGGTTAATGTGAGCGCGAAAGATATTGCCGCTAATAAATCTAAATTAGAACAGTTTGCCAAAAAAGCACAAACCGGCGGCGATTTTAGTAAGTTGGCACCAGCGCAACTTACCAGTATGTCGGTAACGCATAGTGAGATACCTGCGGATTTGGTACAAGAAGTAGAGAAATTAAAACCCGGACAAATTTCGCCGCCATTTCAAAGTAAGGATGGTTATAACTTAGTGAAAGTGATTGGGGTGATACCAGCCAAATCATTGCCTTTTGTTCAGGTTCGCGAAAAAGTGCAAAAGGCTTTTGTACAACAAAAAATGATGCAACTTTTTTCGGCACAAAATGATAAATTGGCTGATCTTACTTATACTAATTCTGATAGTTTGGAACCAGCCGCCAAAGAGCTAGGTTTGGTAGTGCAAAAAACTGAACTTTTTGCTCGTTCTGGTGGTAAATCTGGGTTAACTGCGGACCAAAAAATAGTTAAGGCAGCTTTTAGTGATGCGGTTTTGAATCAGGGTTATAACAGCAATGTTATTGAAATTAGCCCGGGCAATGTAATAGTGCTGCGTTTAAAACAACATGAATTGTCTAAGGCGCGTAGTTTGGAAGAAGTACGATCATTGATTGAGCAAAGGCTAAAGGATATTAAGGCACGTAAAATGGCGGAAGATCTTGGGATTGATTTGGTTAAAGCCTTACAAAATAAGGCTGTTCCAGCAGAATTAGCTAAACGTTACAATTTGGTTTGGCAAGCAGCCCCTGTTTTAGACAGACAAGACGCCAAATTGCCACCTGAATTGGTGCGAGCTGCTTTTTCTTTGAGTAAACCATCGGCAGCGACAGTAGTTGCATTGAGTAAGGGCGGTATAGCTGTTGTGTTCCTTGATAAAATTCTTGCAGCTGATCTTAAGCAGGTTATAGCCAAACAACGCCAGGATTTACAAAACAATCTTGAATCTAAATTTGGTGAATATGACTATACAACTTTGCGCAACACATGGTTGAAAAATGCTGCAGTGGAAAAGTTTAGTGCTAATGAAGGAGTTGCTGAATGAATGACAAAATCGGCATGAGGTCAGATTTTGAACGGCTGAAAGCCGATCCCGAAGGGGCTAGAAACAGGAAGTTTTGAGTAACGAATGAAGGAAGGAATGTAGGAGTTTTAAATATTATAGTCGTACTTGGCGTTAGAATGCACACAGATATGTAAATTAAATTGCTATATTTTTCAATAGGTTATTTTTCAATTTGATAAATTCTCAAAAAACTCTTGAAAATCACCAAGATCCCGTAGCCGCAAGTTTTAACTTGTGTGGTAGATATTGTGCATATATACAAGTTAACGCGATTATATCGCAGGCTAAAGCTTGCGGCTACGAAACCTGCGGCGACGGAATCATAATTTAAATACTATAATTTTTTTAGATATTACGTTTATGTGTTGGAATTAAAAGTAATCGTCACAAAGTGACACATACATTCCTTCATTCTTTAATTTTTTTAATTCATTCATTATTTTCAGAGGATTTATGTTAGATATCAAAAGCTTACGCAATAATATTGAAGCAGTTGCAGAGATTTTAAAAACGAAGCGTGGTTTTATTTTAGACGTTGATACGTTTAATCGCTTGGAAAGTGAACGCAAAACTTTGCAAACGGATCTGCAGAATTTACAAAACGAACGCAATGCGCGCTCGAAAAAAATCGGTATTGCCAAAGCTAAAGGCGAAAGTGTTGAACAATTATTTGCCGAGGTTGGCGATTTGGGCGAGCGCTTAAAAGAAAAAGAAGAACGTTTCAATGTGTTACAAATGGAAATGCAAGCTTTACTTTTAAATATTCCTAACGTTCCTCACTTTTCAGTTCCTGATGGTAAAGATGAAGAGGATAATGTCGAAGTGCGTAAAGTTGGCGAGCCGCGTCAATTTAATTTTAAACCTTTAGACCATGTGGAATTGGGTGAAAAGTTGGGGATGCTTGATTTTGCTCGAGCGGCAAAACTTTCAGGAACGCGTTTTGTGGTGATGTACGAAGGACTTGTTCAATTGCAACGGGCTTTGATTAGCTTTATGTTGGATTTGCATTGCACCGAACATGGTTATCGTGAAGTTTATGTTCCATATTTGGTCAATGAAGCGAGTATGTATGGTACGGGGCAATTTCCCAAATTTCGCGCCGAGCAATTTCAAATTGCTGGTGATTTTGATTTAAATTTAATACCGACCTCCGAAGTGCCAGTCACAAATCTTGTTCGTGATGAAATTTTGGCAGAGGAAGATTTGCCGTATAAATATGTTTCTCATACACCATGTTTTCGTGGTGAGCCAGGAACTTATGGTAAGGATACCCGTGGCATAATCCGTTTGCATCAATTTGAAAAAGTTGAATTGGTGCGTATCGAAAAACCTGAAAATTCTTATGCGGCTTTGGAAGAATTAACACGCAATGCGGAAACCGTTTTGCAAAAATTAGGTTTGCCATATCGAGTCATGGCTTTATGTGGCGGCGATATGGGTTTTTCTTCAGCTAAAACTTATGATATTGAAGTTTGGTTGCCGGGACAAAATAAATATCGGGAAATTTCTTCATGCAGTAATTTTGAAGATTTTCAGGCGCGACGCATGCAGGCGCGTTGGCGTAATCCAGTTACGGGTAAACCTGAATTAGTGCATACCATAAATGGTTCAGGATTGGCGGTTGGTCGTACTTTAGTTGCAGTTATGGAAAACTATCAGGATGAACAAGGAAATATCCATGTTCCGGAAGTTTTGTGGAAATATATGAATCATAATTTGCCAGGAAATCAAATTATAGGTCGACAGGAAGTCGAAAAAAGCAAATGTCAACAGACTACCCTAAGCTAACAATTTTTCTAGAATATATTGTTGTTCCGCCTCTTTGAGATATGGATGCATTGGCAGACTTAAGACTTTATTGGCTACTGTTTCAGAGATAGGTAAGTGTACATTCTTATATTCTTCGGCAAAAACGGCTTGTTTATGCAATGGAACGGGGTAGTGGACTGCAGTAGGAATGTCAGATTTCTTCAGTTTTTCTTGTATAAAGTCACGATTATCTACTTGAATGGTATATTGCGCATAAACACAAGTATTGAAAGGTTCAATATATGGTGTCTGAAAATGGTTTTGTAACAGTTCATTATATCTTTGCGCTACTTTTTGTCTTAAGATAATTTCTTCAGGGAAAATTATTAATTTAGCTAATAAAATCGCTGCTTGCATAGTATCAAGACGACCATTGATTCCAATGCGGACATGATGATAGCGGCGATCTTGTCCATGATCGCGTATTTGTTTAAGAACCTGTGCCAAATTATCATCATTTGTAAAACAGGCACCACCATCGCCATAGCAACCAAGCGGTTTGGCAGGATAAAAACTGGTTGCAGCAATAGTCGTCAAGCCACAGGATTGTTTGTTTTTATAGGTGGCGCCAATGCTTTGTGCGCCATCTTCTAAAACTGGTAAGTTATATTTTTTTGCAATGGCATTGATAGCGTCGAAATCAGCACATTGACCATACAAGCTAACTGGCAAAATTAATTTGGTTTTGTTGGTTATGGCAGCTTCAATTTTAGCGGGATCTATGTTGTAAGTGCGCGGGTCTAT
>MGXG01000022.1 GCA_001801285.1 Gammaproteobacteria bacterium GWE2_37_16 | reverse complement strand
CGTTACAAATTATTAGCAACGGTCGGTGTACGTAATCTTGGCGGCTATAATCACAAAGTTAAAGAAGCGCGTGAAAAAGGTAAACCATTGCTGGATCCGTTATGGCAAGCAGACAGTGGTACCGAAGGACCTGAGGAATTACAGGAATTACCGTATATAGTTGTGTTAGCTGACGAATATGCCGATATGATTATGGTAGTTGGTAAAAAAGTGGAAGAATTGATTGCTCGTATTGCACAAAAAGCCCGTGCTGCCGGAATTCATTTAATTTTGGCAACACAAAGGCCATCAGTCGATGTTATTACAGGTTTAATCAAAGCTAATATTGCTACGCGTATCGCCTTCCAAGTTTCATCAAAAATTGATTCGCGTACAATTTTAGATCAATCAGGTGCGGAACAATTGCTTGGTGCTGGTGATATGCTTTATTTACCACCTGGTTCAGGTGTGCCGATTCGTGTCCATGGCGCTTTTGTTGCCGATGAAGAGGTGCATCGCGTTGTTCATGATTTGAAATTACATTCAGAACCTGAATATCTTGAGGATGTATTGACAGGTAGTGGTGTTGGAAGCGGATTGGCTGCCAGCGAGGTTTTTGCTCCTGGAACTTTGGGTGCTGAGTCTGATGATAGTAGCGGTGGAACAACTGATGATGAAAATGACCCTCTTTACGATCAAGCAGTACAAATAGTTATTGAAACACGGCGCGCATCAATTTCCAGTCTACAAAGACGTCTGCGTATTGGTTATAATCGCTCTGCCCGCTTAATTGATACCATGGAACAGGCAGGGCTTGTTAGCGCCATGGAATCGAACGGCAATAGAACGGTTTTAGTTAATGGCGGCAAGCAAGAATGAACGAAGATGTTTGCAGCCACAGTTTTCGTAGCCGCAGGTTTTGTAGCCGCAGGTTTTGTAGCCGCAGGTTTTGTAGCCGCAGGCTTTAGCCTGCGTATTAGTTTACATTTATTTGTTTTTATAGAAAATTTTAATTATGAAAAATAACTTTTTGATTTTAAAAACAATTCTATTTACATATCTTTTGCTGTTTTCCCTCTTAGGACAAGCTGGAACCGCAACGCAAGAGCTGGAAACTCGTTTGCAAAACTTAAATTCAATGCAGGCGGATTTTGTCCAGGTGTTGCACACACGTGGCGGTAAAGGGAAGGGTGTTGACCAATTCAGTTCTGGAAAAATGGCTTTACAGCGTCCGGGGAAATTTCGTTGGCAAATTGAAAAACCTCAACAACAATTAATTGTGGCCGATGGACAAAATATTTGGATTTATGATATCGATTTGCAACAAGTAACAAAAAACAAAATCGATTATCAACAAACGGATAGTCCTGCTTTTTTATTGAGTGGTTCCTCAGCAATTTTAGAAAAAATGTTTTCTATCAAAAAAATAAATTCCGCTACAGTAGGGCAGGACAACGCTAATTTTGAATTACGCCCACATTCTCCAAACGCCATGTACAACTCCATTAAACTTTTCTTTAACGCAAGGCAATTAACTAAAATGCAAATCGAAGATAACCTTGGACAAGAAAGTACTCTAACTTTCACTAATGTCAGGGTGAATAGCAACTTACCTGCTAAACTGTTTCAGTTTATACTACCTCAAGGCGTTGATTTGATTAAGGAATAGTAGGGAACATGACTGGTCTTAACTTAAATAGTAACTCCCTAACTATATAATTGTTCAAAAAATCCTAACATCAAACATGCTAATTTATTTACGACACGTAGCCGCAGATTTCAACCTGCGCGGACGGATAATGCGCGCATATTTGGCTTTGTGAAATATCGGATAAACCCTGAAATCAGAACAAAATCATATCCACAGCTCCGGCGTGAAAAAGTTAATTTTCCAGTCATCTGTAATCGAATAAAGTTAGCATATTTTTTGCTTCTTGTTCGTCAATCAAAATAAATTTTTCAGATTTTTGATCACAATGGTAAACATCAGCTGTTGCCAAATCGAACCACCAACCATGTATTCTTAATTGATTTTTCTGTATGCGCTCCATAACTAAAGGGTAGGTTTTTAAATTATCCAATTGCTGTAACACATTAATTCTGGAGAGTAAATTGCACGGAGTAAGATCGCTATTTTGCGAAGAGTTGTTTTTGAATCTTTTATAAGACGGCGCAGCATGTTCTAACCAGGCGTTTAAAGACGAGCAATTGCAAACATGTTGTTCAGCATTATCTATAAGAGTTTGCATTGCGCCGCAATCAGAGTGACCGCAAATAACAACATCCTGCACATCTAAATTAAGCAAAGAAAATTCTATGGTAGCAGCAACAGATATGTCCGTTTGGCATTTGCCATGCGAAGTAAATTGATACGTCGGAATTAAATTTCCTATATTGCGCAATACAAACAAATCACCAGGATCACTGGAGGCAAAAGTATTTGGGACTACTCGGCTATCACAACACGCAACAAAAAGAGCATCGGGAGATTGCCGTAATGCTAGTTTTGAAAATTTATTACGATAATCTTCCAAAAAAGCACTTCTAAAATCGACTATACCTTTAATTAATTTTTTCATATTTGGTTCCCGTAGCCGCAGGCTTCAGTCTGCGTATCAAATAGGGTAGACGTTTCATGGTCACTAGCTTTAACCAGCACCACCTTTAACGTATGTTTTTTTGCAAAGCAAATAATACGAATCCTATCCTTATTGCCCAGCAATTGGGCAGCATTGGCTATGTTTTACGCTTTGGTTTTAATTTATGATCCCGCGTCCCACTTTCATATACAATTATTTCCGAGCTTCAAACTGTTTTTCAAACGCATTGGGTGATAAATATCCTAAATGCAAATGCATACTCTGATTATTTTAAATCAAATTTTCAGACCTGTCAGGCTTAATTTTTGAAGTTCGCGGTTAGATACATAAGTGACTCTTGCTTTAGTTGAGTCTGTTGCTGCAGTTTCATTAGAGCCACTTAAAAAAGTAGTGCGCTGGCTAGTATCTGGTGGGTATTCTTGTTGAAATTGTTCTGGCATTGTCTTGTTAAAATTAGCAACCCATAAGTGGTTAGAATATTTTCTACTTCCAGTTGGAATTAACGTTGGAGCATCACTAACATCTGGCTTTACCGGTGTTCCAGC
This sequence comes from Gammaproteobacteria bacterium GWE2_37_16, assembly GCA_001801285.1. Taxonomy (GTDB): domain Bacteria; phylum Pseudomonadota; class Gammaproteobacteria; order UBA9339; family UBA9339; genus GWE2-37-16. Next base: position 10,447 of record MGXG01000022.1, on the reverse strand, counting down.
AACTTGAGCTATTCTATGAGTGGCATCACAGTTGTCGGCACTATATGTGGTAAAAAATCTTACCCCACGTTCACGGGCAGGTTTAGCTGGTTTATCCATAGCTGGGAATTTAAATTTGAAGCTTTCATTAGGTTCATGGTTAATGTGAGCTTGTGTTTTGCGACGGAGCTCATTTTCTAAGCATTCGGTAAAGCCAATCAAGCGACCCCCCTGAATCTCGTCTGGTTGATACGTGTTTTGTAGACCAATAAGCACATCTTCACAAGCCCCACATGGAGTTTTATTGGAGTGTATGTGTAAAACTGCAGTATAAATTTTAACAATACTGCCATAAGCTAAATCTGGATAATTACTACGAAGCGCTGCACTTATGCGATTAGCTATCATTGCTACCGCCTCTTGTGTGCATAGAAAAGCAGCTAAACTTTGTTCGCTGTGTCTTACAAGTTGTCCATCGGCAGGGCTGCCATCATATTTTGGTTTTTGACCATGATCGATCTCGCCTACATTACAAATTTTTCTTCCTGTAGTATAAAGTTTTTTTAAAAGTTGCAATGGACGAGCAACCTGTATATCAGAAGAACTATAGCAATCTGCTTGTGTTAAATCCTGTTTATCGCGATTATACCGCGGTATTTTCATGGGGAATGTTACGTGTAATCGTTTTTTTTCATTTTTAGCAGGATCAGGATCCGTAATGCTAATTTCAAAACTTAAATCTGCAACCACAATATTACCTTGATTACCTGTTTCTGCAGTTAAAGTCGATCTTAATTGGTTATGGATTTCAGCAATAGAGTATTGATATTTGACTGTTCCATTTTTTGCTTTGTGTACTAAAGCTGCATGCATTTCCTGAGTCGCATAAGCATGACCGTGATTAACGTATTGTCCTGATAAGTTTCGAGTACGTACATAAGTTCTTGGGCAACAGTTCGCATTAGGGGTTGTTGGTGCATTAAAAACAGTTGGTTTATTTATTAGCATAATTTTATGACCTACGTTCAAATAATAACATTACCATTATTTTGTTTTGGCTTTTGTTAAGTAAAAAATACAGCTTTTTTATGTTGAGATGCGCGGATTATATTTTTTACGATTTTATAATTATTCATTATAACATATTAAAAATTAATTTATGCAAAAACCTAGAGAGAACTAGCCACAAGGAAGGCAAAAACAAGTACATAATGTCTCAGCACATAAGGAAAACCTATCACATATTTGTTCGAGTTGATGCGCGCATGAATATTGTGGTGTGTGAGACAAAGCATCATTTTCTTGCCACTCATCAGCAGGTACAATCAATGACGGTTGCGATAGTAATGGCAATGTTTCTCTTGCTATTATAGGTAAAATGGTTTGCGCTGAGTTTGTTTCTGTTTGCACCGCAACTTTATCAGTTTCATAAGAGCATGTATTTAATGTGCCATAATTTGGCTGTATTGGTTTTGGAAAATAACCAAACATATAAACACCAACAATTTTGCATTGTTATGAAGCTAAAGAAGGTGCTGGCGCAGCTTGTGGCTGTATAGTTGGTGGCATCATCATTGCTGCTGCTCGCACTTTCTCTTGCATAAATCTGATGTGCCCCTCATAAAAAGCAGGAGCACCTTCTGGTACTTGGAAAAATTCATCAACTATTCCTGCTTGCGAAGCCTCATTGCAATTTCTTAAACTATCGTCAATTAATATACAATCTACTGCTCCAGAAAATCTAACAGCATGCTTAGCTGTAGCAATATGTTCGTTTTTGTTTGCTAACCTAGTGTTTTTGGGTAGATAAGAAACAATGCAAAAATCGGGGTTACGTAAAATACTTGGTTGCAATTGGATGATATCCCTTAAAACAAAATATGGCATGTGAAAAGCATTAAAAGAAACTATAGCAATTTTATGACCAGCTTCCAGAGCGCATTCTATAAATAGTTTCCATTCTCCAGCTGGACCGATCGAGGCAAGTTGTGGATTCGCTTTCTTAACTCTTTCCCAAAGTTGGTTGTATTTGTTATCCTTCCCATCAAGATTGTCCATGGTAACACTTGTTAAAGGCGCTCTTCCCTTTGTTGAATCAATGAAATCTGCTGGTTCTATACCACCACCATGACTTCTTACCAATTCAAACGCTTTATTGTGTGTATGAATGTTAACAAGCGTAAAATCGCAATCTATAAGGAATAACATAACTGCCCCCATTGAAATAAATTGTAAACTGTAGCGCCATTATAACAAAATAAAAGCCACACAACTTTAAGACAATATTAATTAGGAAAGATTTGCAATTTAGAGCCGCAATTTTTATATTTAGCAGAAAAATATATAGAATATTGGTGTCATTGAATGGCAATATAGCTAGTGTGGAGCCGTATACATGCTACTAAAAATAGCATATGGATAGCTTGGAGGAAATTCTTGCAAAATAGATAAAGGCTAGAAGGGCTGTGAAATATGGCTCCCCTTAATGGATTATTTTAGAACTTGTTCTTTAACAGAAATAAGACCTGCCATTATCCAATCTTTCTTAAAAATAGCATGAAGTAAGATTAATGCACTAAAAAATTCGCTTGACTTATTTGCGTAATTTTAGTAAATTTAAGTTCGTAAGTAAAAATTATGAGGATCAACAATGAATAAAGAATTTGGTGATTTAATCCAAAAACTTAGAAAACAAAAGGGCTGGACGGCTAAGGAATTTCTTGAAAAATTAGGAACGATTGGAGAGAACGATAAATTATTATCGCCATCATATATTACTAAAGTTGAAGTTTATGGTGAGATCCCCAGTCCTGAAGTAATTTGCAGGATGGCTGATGTTTTAGATTACGATCATGAGCAGCTTATTGAGATAGCAAAAAACACCAAAGTAAATCGGTTTGAGCAGTCATTACAGGAAAAGTACCAGCAAGCTGTTGGGTTATATCGAGTAGAAAGAGAAAAAGATGATTCCACAAAATAAATTAAGCAAAAATGGTATTGCAAGTTTAGCTTCTGATTGCCTAGAACAATATATAAGTGAAATGGGGTGGAGAAAACCAGAAGATGTTTTTCTTGATATAACTTGTATGTATGAAAGTGTCATCTACCCGCAAAAGGATATTTCATTAATTACCAGCTGTGATTTGGGCACACATGAAGGGCAGAAAGTTTTAGGAAAAACTATTTTAGATGATAAGGTTATTCTTATAGATAAATCAATAAACAAAGACAGCAAAGACCCGCGTTATACATTTACATTAGCCCATGAGATCGGACATGGACTCGCACACACTGGTCAAAACATAAATTTATTTCGCTGTACTGATGAAACTATTTATAAAAAACAGCCAAGTTTATATGAATTTCAGGCTAATTTTTTTGCCGAAAATTTGATTATGCCTGCAGGTCTAGTTAGATATTGGTTTAAAACTTATTATGGCACTGATAGATCATTTCGGTATCGGGGGGCTTGTTGGTACTCCATTGGAAATGAAAACATTTACATTAAATCTTTGGCGCATTTGGGTTGGTATTTAGCCCGACCCTTAACTTTGTGTTTTTCTAATATTTCAAAAGAAAGTTTGGCATATAGAATGCTTAAGCTAAAAATTATTCTAAACGAGACAAAAGAATCAATATTTGATGGTATGAAAGAAGGCTTTGCTGGAGTAAAGCTATTAAACAATCTAGGCGGTAATACATTAAATGCGTTAAAAATTTAAATTTTTTTATTTTTTAAGTTCACCAATTTTAGTTAAATAAGGTAATAATATGATTAAAGACTCACATAAAAATAACATACACCAATTCAAACGAATAACTATTGACTGCAACGAGCTACCAATATTGATTACTTTTTCGGGTAAAAACAAAAATGGTAAAGAATATGTTTTAAAAACAAATCAAGAAAAAACAAAATTGTTATTGAATAAAAAAGAATATTAATTAGCTAAAAATTAGCCAGCAAGCAAACGATTAAAAGTTAATCAAGTAGCCAGCAAGCCAGCCTCTTAAACTATAAACGGTTTAATGCTGGCTTTTTTATTTTCAGTGGTGCTTATGCAAAAGGTAGAAACTAGCAAAATACTACTTTTTAAACGTCCTTTTTCTAAGGAGGGCGATAAGCGGCTTGTTGATTTTTTTGACTTATTGCTGCAATGGGAAATAGAAGATGGGCAAAGAAAAAAACAAGAAACTAAAAAAGTATAAGCGCCATTTCAACGTAAGACGCATTAAACGAAATCTAAGTTATTCAACGCAGGAAATTGCGGATTTACTTGGCACTACCCGTAATGCTGTCAATAGCTGGTATAAGCGCGGATTAGAAAAAAATGATGATCGAAAAATGCCTTTAGTATTTGGTGAAAATTTAATTAATTTTCTAAATCACCAAAGGACGAAAGGAAAACAAAAATGCGCCCCCGATGAATTTTATTGCTGTAAATGCAAAGTTCCGTGTAAAGCTTGGGAAAATTTAGTTGATATTAAATATATCGACGCGAAAAGAATAGCAATTAGCGGATTGTGCGAAAAATGCAGCACTGAAATGTATAGGTTGGCTGCGGCTAAAAATATCGAAGAATTAAAAAAAGTATTCAATATCCAGATGATACAAGATAAACAATTATAAGAATGTGTCATCCCTAACACTATCATTACTTAATCGAGGTATAAAAAATGGTATCCTACAATGCAAAAAATGAAAGGATTAAACGGGAATATTTTGAATGGGAAAAAGAGGCAAACGGTAAAGCTCAAAACACCATTGATAACGTAAGGGCGGCTTTATATCTATTTGAAAAATCAACAAATTTCAAAGATTTTGCAACGTTAACCAAGGATTCGATTGTTGCTTTCAAAAAAGAACTCATGAAAAAAGAAAATAGCAAAACGGATAAGCCCATAAGCAAAACTTATTTATTGCATACTACAAAACATCTAATCGACTTTTTCAAGTGGTTGTCTTGCCAAAGTGGCTATAAAAAGAAAATTCATATACCAGATATTGCCTACTTCAAGTTGTCAGATAAAGATATCCAAATCGCCCACAGCCCAAGTAGTAAAAAATTCCCTACAATACATCAAATTGAATGTGTAGTAGAAGAAATGCCCGCGGAAACCGAAATCCAAAAGCGCGATCGTGCGTTAATTGCTTTTCTTGTTCTTACTGGGGTTAGGGTTACTGCTATTGCTTCTCTGAAGATTAAACATGTTTTTCTAGAAGAGGGTTATGTTGAGCAAGACCCAAACGAAGTAAAGACTAAGTTTAGCAAAAAAATAACCACATATTTTTTCCCTGTGGGTGAATTTTTAAGGGATGTTTTTATTGACTGGGTCAATTTTTTAAAAAACGAAAAACATTTTGATTATGATTGCCCTTTATTTCCTAAGACGAAACTTGAGCTTGATAAAAATAATCAATTTGTGGGCGAGCGTCTGGATGTTGAACATTGGCAATCTACTACGCCAATCAGAGGAATAGTAGAAACAGCTTTTGAGGAGGCGGGTTTTTTTCGTTACACGCCACATGCTTTCAGGCATACGCTAACACAACTTTCGTATGAGGTATGTAGAACACCTGAAGATTTTAAGGCTTGTAGTCAAAATTTAGGTCACAACAGCCCGCTAACGACACTCACCAGCTATGGGGAAATCCCTGTATGCAATCAGGGGAAAATTATTAAAAATCTTGGTAAAAACGACGAAGACAAGCCAGTTACCCAGAGAGAAATACAAGAATTAAAAAACTTGCTTTTACAGAGGAATAACCATAATCTTGCATAATGTTTTTAATATTCTTATGAGGATTAACTGTGGACAAAAAACTATTAACAATTCGACAAGCCGCTAAGACACTCGATGTAAGTCCTGACACTCTGCGACGTTGGGATAAGGCTGGAAAGCTTAAAGCAACTAGACATCCAATGAATAATTATCGCTTGTATTCGGTACAAACTATTGAAAAATTAAAAAATAAAATGTTTGAGTGTAGGGAAAACAAAATATGAACAGAATATCCCCAAAAACAATAAAATTGTTTCTGCTCGAGGGCGACCCAACAGGCGCGAAAAAAGTACAGTTAAGTAATTGGTCTGGAATGGCTTTTGTCATTCCTCGCAACAGAATTGAGATTGTTAATAAACGTGAAGAATTCAAAAAACAGTGCTTGTATTTTCTGATTGGTGGTACATCGATAAGCCCAGAAGTTTACATAGGCGAAACAGAAAGCTTTCAAAAAAGAATCCCGCAACATCAATCTAAAGATTTTTGGAATACTTGCATAGTTTTCTTGGCAAAAGATGAAAATTTGTCTAAAGCACATGTCAAATTTTTAGAAGCAACCTTTATTGATGATTGTAAAAAAGCCAACAGATCAAAACTTGATAATGGCAATTCACCTGAAGGAGCAAAATTATCTGAAGAAGACGAAAGCGACATGAGTGAGTTTAAACAAAATATTAAACTTATGATGTCCTCTCTTGGTTATACATTTCATGAAATTGCATCCATTACAGACAAATCCCAAGAAAAATATTTTATCAAGGCAAAAGGTTTAGAAGCGAAAGGCATTTATACTGCGGAGGGAATGATTGTATTGGAGGGCTCACAGGTTAGCAAAGAGGAAACACCAAGTATAGGTGACTCTTTACATAATTTAAGAGCGGAAAAGCTTCAAGAACAAGCGCTAGTTGACAAGGACACATATTATGAGGTTCAACAAAAGCTGACCTTTTCAAGCCTTTCAACCGCTGCTGGTTTTGTGATGGGAAGAAGGGCTAATGGTTGGGCTGAATGGAAAAATAGCGATGGTAAGACTATTGATGAAATTGAAAGAAAAAACCTAGGAAAGAAATAAAATATGGCTTTTAACGAAAACACAAGGGTGAAAATCCCTGCAATCTTGCATTTGTGCAGATTAGGATATAAGTATCTTTCACTATCTAAAGATAGACCGGAAAAAAGCGTAAGTATAAGACGCGATGAAAGCACTAATGTTTTTACGGATATTTTTGCTACAAGCATTATTCGCATTAATAAATCAAACAAACCTGACATGGATGAAAATGAGGTTAAAAAGGTTTATGAGAATGTAACTTTGTCTTTAGATAATGAAGATTTAGGCAAAGAATTTTTTAAGATGCTGACTGAAACCTCAGGGGTTAAGCTTGTTGATTTTAACAATTTCAGTAATAATTTGTTTCATGTCGTTACTGAGCTTACCTATAAAAATGGCGATGATGAGTTCCGCCCAGATATAACGCTTTTAATAAATGGGATGCCTCTTGCGTTTATAGAAGTGAAAAAACCAAATAATCAGGAGGGAGTTCTTGCAGAAAGGGAACGCATTAATGCACGATTCAAAAACAAGAAATTTAGGAAATTTATTAATGCATCGCAAATCCTTGTTTTTTCAAATAACATGGAATATGACATAGAGTCTATCGAGCCTATCCAAGGTGCATTCTATTCTTCGACTTCCTATGATCGTGCAAATTTTAATTGCTTCAGGGAGGAAGAAAAAATTGATTTGGCAAACTTACTTAAACCTGAAGATGATGACTTGGAAAATTTTATATTAAAGGATAATAACCTTTCGTCAATAAAGTACTCTCCGGAGTTTATTACTAATAAAGATATAAATACACCAACCAATAGGATATTGACTTCTCTATTTTGTGAAGATCGGTTAGCAATGTTATTAAAGTACAGTTTTGCTTATGTAAATAGTGAAATAGGACTTGAAAAACACATCATGCGTTATCCGCAATTGTTTGCTACCAAAGCAATTGAGCGAACTATTGAAAGTGGAATTAAGAAAGGAATTATTTGGCATACACAAGGAAGCGGTAAAACAGCGCTTGCGTTTTATAATGTTCAATACCTAATCGATTATTTTCAGCGAAAAGATGTTATTCCTAAATTCTATTTTATTGTTGATCGTATTGATTTGATGAACCAGGCTAAAAGGGAGTTTGTCAGTCGTGGACTAACTGTACATACTATTGATTCAAAAGATAAATTGATACAACATTTTAGGTTAAGACAGGCAATACACAACTTTTCTGGTGAAAGAGAAATAACAGTCGTTAACATTCAGAAATTCAAAGATGATTCCGATATCTTAAAAGCCAATGATTATGACATTAATACTCAACGGGTTTATTTTTTAGATGAAGTTCACCGAAGTTATAACCCCGCAGGAAGCTTTTTGGCAAACCTTCTTAATTCAGATAGAAATGCCATTCACATAGGTTTAACAGGGACGCCTCTTATCAAAAATGATAGGCGTTCTCGAGATACTTTTGGAGATTATATACACAAATATTACTACAATGCTTCCATCGCTGATGGCTACACATTGAAGCTAATCCGTGAAGGTATTGAAACCAATTATAAAATACAATTAGCGCAAGCGCTTAAAGAAGTTGAAATTTTAAAAGGAGATGCGGATAAACGTATTATCTATGCTCACGAAAAATTTGTTGAACCTATGCTTGACTATATTATTCTAGATTTTATAAAAAGCAGAATACGATTTGGTGATCATTCGATTGGTGGCATGGTGGTATGTGATAGTGCCGACCAAGCCAGACAATTATTTAAGATTTTCATTAGTAAATATAATCCAACACAAAAAACGATTGAATCGGTAGAGCCTTGTTTACGGGTTGCTGAGCCTAATGCTGAATATGTTAATTACCAAAAAAAACAAAAGAAAAGTCTTACTGCTTCATTGATATTGCATGACATTGGTTCTAAGGATGATCGAAAACAAGAGGTAGATGCCTTTAAAGATGGCAAAATTGATTTACTCTTTGTATACAATATGCTGCTTACTGGATTTGATGCCAAAAGGCTTAAAAAGCTATACATAGGTCGTCTTATCAAAGATCACAATTTACTCCAAACTCTAACCAGGGTAAATCGACCCTATAAGAACTTCAGATATGGTTTTGTTGTGGATTTTGCTGATATACGCAAGGAATTTGATATAACAAATAAAGCATATTTTGATGAATTGCAGGAGCAGTTGGGCGATGAAATGCAGACTTATTCTCATCTCTTTAAATCCAAAGAAGAAATTGAGGAAGAAATTAGGGATATTAAGGATAAGCTTTTTCATTATGATTTAAATAATGCGGAAATATTTTCCCAGCAAATTAACCAGATTGAAGATCGTAAAAAAGTATTGGAGATTAAAAAAGCTTTAGCTAATGCAAAAAATCTTTACAACATTATTCGAATATACGGTCACTTCGAATTGCTGGAGAAAGTTGATTTTAGAAAGCTAAATCAGCTCTATAATGAAACAGCTCGACATCTAGAATTACTGAATCTAAAAGAAGCTATACAAAATAATATAGATACTACCAATTTACTAAATGTAGCTTTGGAAAATGTATTTTTTATGTTCCGTAAAGTTTCAGAAGAGGAAATGGTAATAGCAGATCAGCTGAAAGATATGCTCCATAAAACCCGTGAAGCTTTAGTAAGTAATTTTGACCAAAAAGATCCGGAATTTATTTCTTTATATGAGGAATTAAAGCGGTTGTTTGATAAGAAAAATCTCGATGAAATATCTCAGGAAGATATGAAAAATAACATCGGTTCATTACAACAGATATTTGATAAGGTTACCGAGCTTAATCGTAAGAATAATTTACTAAAAGCTAAATATGAAAATGATACTAAGTATGCCCGCGTACATAAACGTATATTAGAAAAAGGTAATATTCCTAAAAGAGAAAGTGAAATTTGCGAAACACTGTTGAATATAAAAAAACTGGCTGACGATAGAGTATTGATCAATACAAAATTGTTAGAGAATGAAAGCTATTTTGAACAACTAATGATGCCAATGGTTATCGGGAGTTTTGGCGAAATTAAAATCGATTTAGAACCTGAATCAGCTAAATACATTAATAACTGTTTGGTGAAAGAATATATGAACGAATACCAAGGTATACAAAGATGGTAACACAAGATTTTACGGTACATACAAAACAACTGATTGATAACTTAAAGGGCGTTTGTACCTCTTACGGTTTGGGAAACGATGGAAATGAATTTAAAATCATTACTCAAATGTTTTTGTATAAGTTTATGAATGATAAGTTTGCTTATGAAGTGAAATCCCTAGATCCAAGGCTAAATGATGCAGAAAATTGGGAGCAGGAAATAGCAAACTATTCAGATGAGCAGTACAAAATGTTGTTAATGCGCATGAGTCCTGACAGTGCCAGGCTAAAAAAGGATCATTATTTATCAAATTTGTACAACAAACAAAGTGCTGAAGAATTTGCCAAATTCTTTGATGATACATTAAGGGACATTGCCATTTTCAATAACGATATTTTTTCCGTTAAAACAGGAACAGGGGCAAAAATCATCCTGTTTGATGAACTGAGTAATTACATAACGGATAGTTCGCAGCGTGATAATTTTTGTCGGGTGATCTTGCTACAAT
>MGXG01000021.1:12623-13364 GCA_001801285.1 Gammaproteobacteria bacterium GWE2_37_16 | reverse complement strand
GTTGTGACAGGACGTATAGAAAGAGGAATTGTGAAGGTTGGTGAGGAAGTTGAGGTAGTGGGTATAAAAAATACACAGAAAACCGTATGTACAGGAGTAGAAATGTTCCGTAAGTTGCTAGATGAAGGACAGGCTGGTGACAATGTTGGCGTACTGTTGAGGGGATTAAAGAGAGAAGATGTGGAAAGAGGACAAGTATTGGCTAAATCTGGATCTATTACCCCGCATACTAAATTTGAAGCCGAGATTTACGTGTTATCGAAAGAAGAGGGTGGACGTCATACTCCATTTTTCAAGGGATACCGTCCACAGTTTTACTTCAGAACAACTGATGTAACTGGGGCAGTAGAGTTGCCAGCTGGAATGGAAATGGTAATGCCAGGTGATAATGTGAAAGTGGTGGTTACCTTAATTGCTCCAATAGCTATGGAAGATGGTTTACGTTTTGCGGTACGAGAAGGTGGCAGAACCGTAGGGGCAGGGGTTGTGACGAAGGTAATAGAATAGAGGTTTTGAGTTTAAACTGATGAATCGTTTTGCGATGTCATTGGGGTATGTGGATGAATTTTTTTAAAAATCCTTCTACTATATTCAAAGTTTCTAGGCATTGAAATTGAGAGAAATTGAGAATTGTATATGTCAGTTGTGAAAAAGAACCAAAGAATTAGAATACGTTTGAAGGCTTTTGATCATCGTTTAATTGATCAGGCTACGCACGAAATAGTCAATACCGCGAAGCGT
>MGXG01000021.1:0-12579 GCA_001801285.1 Gammaproteobacteria bacterium GWE2_37_16 | reverse complement strand
TGAAAGATTTACGATTCTTATTTCTCCTAATGCAGATAAAGATGCTCGTGATCAATATGAGATTCGTACACATCTCCGTTTGCTGGATATTCATCAGCCTACTGATAAAACTATAGATGCTTTGATGAAATTGAATTTAGCTGCGGGTGTCGATGTACGTATCAGTGTTGATGAAGTTTAATTGAAAGTTTAAAAGGTTTATAACCATGGCAGAATTAGTTGGTCAAAAGTGTGGCATGACAAGATTGTTTACCGGTGATGGCGCAGCTATCCCAGTGACAGTCATTAAAGTTGAACCACATCGTGTTGTGCAAGTTAAAGATGATGTGAATGACGGGTATCGAGCGGTACAGGTTACTTTTGGCGCGAAACCGTTATCTAAGGTCAGTAAAGCAGAAGCTGGGCATTATGCTAAAGCAAATTCTGAGCCAGGGGTTGGTTTGTGGGAGTTGTTTCTGGTTGATGGTGAAGGTGAAGACTTTAAGGTTGGTACTGAATTGAAAGTAGATATTTTTCAGGTAGGCGATAAAGTTGACATTCAGGGAGTTAGTAAGGGTAAGGGCTTTGCTGGTGTTATTAAGAGATACCATTTTAGTATGCAAGATGCTACGCACGGTAATTCTCTATCGCATCGTGCTCCTGGATCTATTGGTCAGCGTCAAACTCCAGGGCGTGTATTTAAAGGGAAAAAAATGGCGGGTCATATGGGAAGTGAAAAATGTACAATGCAAAATCAAAAGGTTTTGAGAGTAGATACGGAGCGTAATCTAATTTTTATTAATGGAGGGATTCCTGGTGCTCCTAATGGGAATGTTGTAATAAAACATTCAGTCAAAAAAACAAAAAATAATCAGAAAAAATAAGGGCTTAAGGCGATGACGCTTAGTATATCAATTACCGATCTAGAAAAAGGTGCTACTGAAAAAGTGGTACCTATTAATGCAAAGATATTTGACTGCGAATTCAAAGAACCTTTAGTGCATCAAATTATTACCGCATATCTTGCTGGTGGGCGTGCTGGTACGCGGGGGCAGAAAACTCGTACCGAAGTAAGGGGCGGTGGTAAGAAACCTTGGAAACAAAAAGGTACGGGACAAGCTCGGGCTGGTACTACGCGTAGTCCGATATGGCGAGGCGGTGGTGTGACTTTTGCAGCTAAAACACAGGATTATACGCAAAAAGTAAATAAGAAAATGTATACTGCTGCGATGCGTGCAATTTTTTCGGAGTTATTACGTCAAAATCGCTTGATTTTATTGGAGAATTTACAAGTAATCTCTCATAAAACACGTGAATTTATTCAACAAATGAAGAAAATTGATTTAAGTGAAGTGTTAATTATTACTGACAAGGTTGATGAAAACCTGTATCTTGCAACGCGTAACCTTTTTAAAGTAAATGTGCGCAATGTAGAAGATATAGATCCAGTTAGTCTCATTCGTTTTGAAAAAGTTCTTTTGACAGTGCCTGCGTTAAAGCAAATTGAGGAGATGTTGGGATGATAAGTCAGATAAAAGATGAAAAATTGTTTTTGACATTGCTTGCTCCTCGTGTTACTGAAAAAAGCACGCGTTTAGAGTTGCATCGTCAGTATGTTTTTCGCGTCAAAAATGATGCGGATAAATTAGAAATAAAAAAAGCTGTAGAGAAATTATTTAATGTATTAGTTGATTCGGTTCGTGTATGTTACGTGCAGGGTAAAGTTAAAAGATTTGGACAGATTACAGGGAAGCGTAAAGGTTGGAAAAAAGCTTATGTGATGCTCAAGGAAGGACATACGATTAAATTTGCTGGAGCGTAATTAATAAAAAACAAGTAGCCTTAGGGTTTTTAGTATGCCAATAGTTAAATGTAAACCAACTTCTCCTGGACGTCGCTTTGTTATTAAAGTAACATCACCGGAGCTTTCAAAAGAAGAGCCATATGCTCCGTTGCTTGTTGCGAAAAAGCGTGGAAGTGGTCGTAACAATCAAGGACGTATTACTACGCGCCACCAGGGTGGTGGTAGTAAAAAACATTATAGAATAATAGATTTCAAAAGAGATAAAGTAGGGATTACTGGGGTGATTGAACGGTTGGAGTATGATCCAAATCGCACTGCCCATATCGCTTTGGTTTTATACAAAGATGGTGAGCGACGATATATTATTGCACCTAAGGGTATGAAAGCTGGTGATGATATTATATCTGGCACTGATGTAGCTATTAAAGTTGGTAATTGTTTGCCAATAGAGAATATTCCAATTGGTGCTACGATTCATTGTGTGGAATTAAAACCTGGTAAAGGAGCTCAAATGGTGCGAAGTGCCGGTGGAGCAGCACAATTAGTCGCGCGTGAAGGTGATTATGCAACTTTACGCTTGCGTTCTGGGGAAATGCGTAAAGTATTGATAAGTTGTCAAGCTACCATCGGAGAAGTTTCTAATACGGAAAATAATTTACGTACTTTTGGTAAAGCAGGTGCTCTTCGTCATCGAGGTATTAGACCGACGGTACGTGGAGTAGCTATGAACCCTGTAGATCATCCTCATGGTGGTGGTGAAGGTCGTCGTGCTTCTGGACGTCATCCAGTTAGTCCAACAGGTGTATTATCTAAAGGGTATAAGACGCGACATAACAAGCGTACTAATAGCATGATCGTTCGTGATCGTAGAAGATAAGTGAATAGAGAATATATATAGAGAGGGGTAAAAAGTGCCACGTTCAATAAAGAAAGGGCCGTTTGTAGATGTGCATCTTCTTCGTAAGGTAGAAGTTGCAGTTTCTAACAATAGCAAAAAACCGATTAAAACCTGGTCGCGTAGATCGACAATTCTGCCAGATATGGTTGGGTTGACGATAGCAGTGCACAATGGTCGTGCTCATGTTCCAGTTTTTGTTACAGAAAACATGGTTGGGCATAAGTTTGGCGAATTTGCCTTGACACGTACTTTTCGGTCTCACTCTGGAGATCGAAAAGCTAGTACTGGTAAGGAGGAAAAATGATGGAGGTTTTTGCCAAACTTAGAGATGCTAAAATGTCTGCACAGAAAGCTAGGTTGGTCGCTGACTTGGTCCGCGGTAAGCCAGTTGACAAAGCGTTAGATATTTTAAATTTTAGCACCAAGAAAGCAGCGCGTCTGATTAAAAAAGTTTTAGAATCTGCGATTGCCAATGCTGAACATAATAAAGGTATGGATATCGATGAATTAAAAATCGCACGCATTTTTGTTGACAATGGTCCTTTAGCAAAACGGTGGCATGCGCGTGCAAAAGGTCGTGGTTGTCGTGTTGAGAAACATTCGTGCCATATAACTATTATGGTTTCTGATGAATAATATAATCTAATTTAAAATAAGAGATAAACATGGGGCAGAAAGTTAATCCGATTGCGATCAGACTCGGTATTGTAAAAACTTGGACTTCTACTTGGTATGCTGATTCCAAGAATTATGCGGATTATTTATATAAAGATATTCAAGTGCGTCTTTACTTAACTAAAAAATTTAGTGGAGCTGGTATTAATCGCGTGCAAATAGAGAGACCAGCACGAACAGCTCGGGTAATTATTCATGCCGCTCGACCTGGTGTGATTTTGGGTAAAAAGGGCGGTGATATAGAAGTACTACGTAAAGAACTTTCTAAAATGATGGGAGTCCCAACGCATGTTAGTATTGAGGAAGTTAGTAAACCCGATTTAGAAGCTAAATTAGTGGCGGAGAGCATAGCGCAGCAATTAGAGCGTCGTGTTGTTTTCCGTAAAGCTATGAAACGTGCTGTGCAAAGTACGTTGCGTGCTGGGGCATTAGGAATAAAAATCAGTGTTAGCGGTCGTTTAGGTGGTTCTGAAATCGCGCGTACTGAATGGTATCGAGAAGGAAGAGTACCTTTGCATACTTTTAGGGCTGATGTCGATTATGGGTTAGCAGAAGCACATACAACCTATGGAATTATAGGTGTGAAGGTTTGGATTTACAGGAATTTAGTTAAGAGCGAAAAGGCTACAGCAGTGGATGTAGTTGGGGAAGTGGCGGAGTAATTATTAAGAATATTGAAATTACTACGTGATAATTTGTTTTCTAAAGAAATATTTTTTGAATGAGGCTTAATTTGTGTTACAACCTAAGCGTACAAAATTTCGTAAACAGTTTAAAGGGCGTAATCGCGGTGTCGCTACTCGGGGCAGCAAAGTTAGTTTTGGTGATTTCGGTCTAAAAACTTTGGATCGTGGGCGCTTAACAGCTCGTCAGATTGAGGCAGCACGTCGAACGATAACTCGTTTCGTGAAACGTGGTGGTAAACTTTGGATTCGGGTTTTTCCTGATAAACCGATCACAAAAAAACCTTTGGAAGTTCGGCAAGGTAAGGGAAAAGGTCCTGTGGAATATTGGGTGGCGTCTGTTCAACCTGGTAAGGTCTTATTTGAGATCGAGGGAGTTGATGAGGAAGCTGCGCGCAAGGCATTTAAATTAGCTGCGGCTAAACTACCTTTAGGCACAACATTTGTAACTCGGGTGATAATGTGATGGAAAAAAAAATAACTGAATTAAAAGTGAAAACTGTTGAAGAATTAAAAGAAGAATTACAAGCGTTATTACGTGAGCAGTTCAATTTGCGTATACAAGGTGGTTTGGGTGAAAAACCACGTACGCATATTTTCAAGAAAGTACGGCGTGATATCGCGCGTATCAAAACCATGTTACATCTCAAAGAAGTTACAGGATAATCATGAGCGAACAAAAGATGAAAAAAAAGGTTAGCAGAACTTTAACTGGCAAAGTAGTCAGTGATAAGATGGAACGTACGGTTGTTGTTTTAGTAGTACGTAAGGTTAAACATCCTCTTTATGGAAAATATGTGCAATGTTCTAAAAAAATTCACGCACATGACGAGGACAATAGTTGTAAAGAAGGGGATATGGTCACGATTGCTGAGACAAGACCAATTTCTAAAACTAAAAGTTGGAAAGTAGTCAAAAAAGTTTAATGTTTTTTAATAATTAATTGAGTATATTATGATACAAATTAAGTCGGTACTTGATGTGGCTGATAACAGTGGTGCGCGTCGGGTTATGTGTATTAAGGCTTTGGGCGGTTCCAAGCGGCGCTATGCAAATATTGGTGATATTATCAAGGTGGCGGTAAAAGAAGTCATTCCTGATGGTAAAGTCAAAAAAGGCGAAGTTTTGAATGCGGTAGTAGTTCGTACCAAGAAAGGGGTTCGTCGTTCCGATGGTGCGTTGATTCGTTTTGACAGCAATGCTGTTGTTTTGTTGAATGCTCAATTACAACCTATAGGAACGCGTGTCTTTGGACCAGTTACTCGGGAGTTACGTAATGAGTCATTTATGAAGATTGTGTCTTTAGCACTAGAGGTTATCTAGATATGAGTAAGATAAAAAAAAATGATGAAGTGATAGTTTTGACAGGCAAGAGCAGGGGTGTGCGTGGAAAAGTCTTGTCTGTTGTTAAAAATGGGCAGCGTATGATTGTAGAGGGAGCGAATATGATTAAAAAACATGTTCGTGGAAATCCACAAAAAAATGAACAGGGAGGTATTATTGAGCGTGAAGCCTCAATTGCTGTTTCTAATATCGCTTTGTGTAATCCAGTTACTAATAAAGCGGATAAAGTTGGTTTTAAAAAACTAGAAGATGGTAGAAAGGTACGTTATTTTAAATCTACTGGAGAATTAGTCGACAAAGTGTGAGTGAATACTCGTAATTATTAAATGAGCAATAGAAATGGTTAGATTACAAAAAATATATTTCGAAGAAATTAAAGGGAAATTAGTGCAGCAATTTGGCTATAAAAACGTAATGGAAGTGCCAAAAATTCTTAAAATTACCATAAATATGGGGGTTGGAGAGGCTGCAGCAGATAAAAAATTTATTACAAGTGCTGTTGATGATATGACGAAGATTGCAGGACAAAAGCCCGTCGTGACTTTAGCTCGTAAATCCGTTGCTACATTCAAAATTCGTGAAGGTTGGCCGATTGGTTGTAAGGTAACATTGCGTGGTAAACGTATGTTTGAATTTTTGGATCGTTTGGTGACCATAGCTATTCCACGTATCCGTGATTTCCGTGGATTAAATCCTAAATCTTTTGATGGACGTGGCAATTATACGCTAGGCATTCGTGAGCAGATTGTATTTCCAGAAATTGATTATGATAAGATTGATCAAATTCGTGGTATGGATATCACGATTACTACTAACGCTAAGAGTGACGCTGAGGCACGTGCTTTGTTAAAGGCTTTTAGCTTTCCTTTGAAAGATTGAGGTTGAATAATGGCTACAGAAAGAATGATAGCTCGCGAAAGAAAACGCATGTTGTTAGTTAAAAGAGCTTATGAGAAACGTGAAAAACTAAAGGATATTATTAAAAGTCCTTATGTTTCTTATGAAGAAAAAGTCCTTGCGGTAACAAAGCTTAATAAGAGTCCGCGAGATGAAAGTTCAGTTCGTGTGCGGCGCAGATGTAGAATTTGTGGTAGATCGCGTGGTGTTTATAGAACATTTGGTCTTTGCCGTATACATTTGCGAGAAGCTTTTGTGCGTGGCGACGTTCCTGGTTTGTTGAAAGCTAGTTGGTAGTTGAATTTTAAGTTGCGCTATTTATTAGTGATGTTTTGGTTCGACTATGTAGACCACGGTATTTTGAAGGACTAGATAGAGGCGGCAAGGGAGAAGTGACAGGAGGTATATATTTTTTACATAACTGTTGTGAATGCCTAAGCCCAAAATGCCAAAGTTCAAAAGGCGAAAGGTATATTTAACGAATTAATTTTGGAAGTATTTAAAATGAGTGATCCTATAGCCGACATGTTATGTCGCATTAAAAATGCACAAGCTGTTGGAAAACCTGAGGTTAAAATTGCAGCTTCAAATGTAAAAGTTGCTATAGCCAAGGTTCTTAAGACAGAAGGTTATATATCTGGTTTTTGTGTTGAAGAAAATGAACATAAACGTAACTTGATTTTGAGTCTCAAATACCTGAAAGGGAGACCCGTCATTGAGAATATACGTAGAACCAGTAGACCAGGATTAAGAGTTTACAAAAAGGTTGAGAAATTACCCAAAGTTATGGGTGGTTTGGGGGTAGCCTTGATATCAACCTCTAAAGGTATTATGACTGATCGTGCTGCTCGCGCTTTGGGTGAGGGTGGTGAAGTATTGTGTTACGTAAGCTGAAATTCCAATTGTAAAAATAACTTATTGATTTTAAACGAAATTGTATTTATATATTTGATTAAAATCCAAAATTTGATTTAAATTAAGTCGTCATTTTGTATGGCGGTTAGTTTAAGGAGATTATATGACGAGCAGAGTAGAAAGAAGCCCTTTGAAGATACCTAAGGGTGTTGAGATTGACATACAAAAGAAATTAATTAAAGTAAAGGGTGTGAAAGGTACGTTGGAATGTCCAATGGAACAGGATGTGGAAGTAGTTCTAAAAGATTCGGAACTTAAATTTGCACCGAAAGGCAGTTTGAATTTTGCTATAGCAATAGCTGGAACATTGCGTGCTTTAGTTAAAAATATGATAGTTGGTGTTAGTGAAGGATATACGCGTAAATTAGTTTTAGAAGGGGTTGGCTACAGAGCTCAAGTACAAGGGAATGTATTAAATTTGACTCTTGGTTTTTCTCATCCTATTCAGCATATTTTGCCAAAAGAGGTTACTGCAGAAACCCCAAGCCAAACTGAAATTATTTTGAAAAGTTCAGATAAGCAATTAGTTGGACAAGTAGCTGCGACTATTAGAGGATATAGACCACCGGAATGTTACAAAGGAAAAGGGGTTAGATATGAAGGTGAAGTTATTGTCTTAAAAGAAGGTAAGAAAAAATAATGAATAAAAAAACTGTCAGAATGCGTCGTGCACGAAAGACACGTGCTAAAATACAAGAACTTAAAGTTCTGCGCTTATGTGTACATCGTTCATTGTGCCATATTTATGCTCAGCTTATTATGCCGGATGGAAAGGTGGTGGCAGCTGCTTCTACTTTGGATCCAGAGGTAAGAAAGGAGTGTATATATGGCGGTAACATCAAAGCAGCAAAGCTTGTGGGTAAAGTGATTGCGGAACGCGGTTTGGCTCAAGGCGTTAAGAAAATAGCTTTTGATCGTTCCGGTTTTAAGTATCATGGCAGAGTTTCGGCATTAGCTGATGCTGCCCGGGAAAATGGTTTAGAGTTTTAATTTGATCTCGAGCTAAATCAACTAGGAAGTTGGTTTATTTTGAGTAGGTTTTATTATTTGGAAGAGAAAATGGTAAATACAACGAACAAAAGTTCTAATAACATTGATGACGTTCAACAGGCTCGTAAGTCTGGTGACAAATCTGGTGATGGTTTACAAGAAAAATTAGTTTCAGTACGGCGTACTGCGAAAGTAGTAAAAGGCGGACGTGTTTTTGGTTTTTCTGCTGTTGTGATTGTCGGTGATGGTAAAGGAAAAATAGGTTGGGGATTGGGTAAAGCTCGTGAAGTTCCTGCAGCTATTCAAAAGGCAATGGATAAAGGACGTCGTAATATGCGACGGGTTAACTTAAATGGATATACTTTACATCATCCAATTATTGGTTATCATGGAGCAGCAAAAATTATTTTGCAACCTGCTTCAGAAGGGACTGGTTTGATTGCAGGTGGTGCAACGCGAGCAGTATGTGAGGCTATCGGAATTCGTGATGTTTTAGCGAAGTGTGTTGGTTCACGTTGCCCTATTAATGTAACGAGAGCGACTTTGCAAGCTTTATTTAACATGAGTTCCCCTATGTCCATAGCAGAGAAACGCGGTCTTTCCATAAAAGAAATTTTGGGATGATAAAGGTTTTTTAGAAGTATAAGTTTTGTCGAATTTTATCGATGTTTAGTGAGTGTTTTGGTTACAGATTTATGAAGAAAAATAAAGAAAAAACAGAATATATCAAAGTCACTTTGATGAAAAGTACAAACAAGCGTTTAAAGAACCATAAAGCTTGTGTGCTGGGTTTGGGGCTGAGAAGAATTAGGCATTCCGTACAAGTTATGGATACCCCGGAAAATCGGGGTATGATTAATATGGTTCAGTATTTGTTGCAAGTTGAGGAAGTTTGATATGCGTCTTAATACATTGAAACCAGCTTTAGGAGCGAAGAAATATAGATTTCGTGTTGGTCGTGGTATAGGTAGTGGTAACGGAAAAACTTGTGGTCGAGGTCATAAGGGGCAGACCTCACGTTCTGGTTATTCACAGAAGATAGGATTTGAAGGCGGACAAATGCCTATTCAAAGACGTCTTCCAAAATTTGGTTTTACTTCGCTGTCTAAAGGAGAAGTAGCAGAAATTAGATTAGATGATTTGCAAAAGCTGGGTGTTGAACGTATTGATTTTAATGCGTTACGGGAAGCAAATATTATTTCCGCTAATATTAAACGTGCGCGAGTTATTTTATCTGGAAGCATTAGCAGAGCTGTTACGATTTGTGGGTTAGCTGTGACTAAAGGCGCGCGAAAAGCGATTGAAGCATCTAACGGTAAGGTTGAAGAATAAATGGCTATAGCGGCGCAAGGACTTAAAGATAAACTCGGTGGTTTAACCGAATTGAAGCGACGCTTGTTGTTTGTTTTGATCGGTATAATAGTTTTTCGTATTGGTTCGCATGTTCCAGTTCCTGGCTTGGATCCGCAGCGCTTAGCAGACTTTTTTAATAGTCAAAAAGGCGGTGTGCTTGGTCTGTTTAATATGTTTTCTGGTGGTGCTTTATCACGCCTGACCATTTTTGCTTTGGGAGTAATGCCATATATTTCGGCGTCTATTATTATACAATTATTTACATCTGTGTCGCCAAAGCTGGAGCAGTTAAAGAAGGAAGGTGAGTCTGGAAGACGCAAAATAAATCAGTATACTCGTTATGGTACTTTGATTTTAGCAATTTTTCAGGCGATAGGAATTGCTCGCTGGTTGACTGGGGCTGGTATAGTATTAGTTCCAGGTGCGTATTTTTATTTTGTAGCTACAATCACATTAGCAACGGGTACGATGTTTTTGATGTGGCTGGGCGAGCAAATGACAGAAAGAGGTATCGGTAATGGTATTTCTTTGATAATTTTTTCTGGTATAGTGTCGCGTTTTCCCTCGGCGATTGGAGGAGTGTTAAGTCAGGTGCGGCAAGGGCAAATGCAGGTTATTACGTTGTTTTTGTTGATTGCTATTATTGTTGTTGTAACTGGATTTGTTGTGTTTGTTGAAAGAGGGCAAAGACGTATTTCTGTAAATTACGCGCGACGTCAAGTTGGAAATAAAATTTATGCAGCGCAAACCAGCCATTTGCCGTTAAAAGTTAACATGGCGGGAGTAATCCCCCCAATTTTTGCTTCTAGTATTATTTTGTTTCCCGCGACTCTTGCACAATGGTTTGGGCATGGTAAGGGTATGGGGTGGCTCAACCAAATAGGATTAGCCTTGACTATGGGGCAGCCTTTGTACATGATTAGCTATGCAGCAGCGATTATCTTTTTTTGTTTTTTCTATACGGCGTTAGTTTTTAATCCGAAGGAAACAGCAGAAAATCTGAAAAAATCTGGTGCTTTTATTCCAGGCATTCGACCAGGCTTGAATACAGCTTCATATATCGACTTGGTTATGACGCGTTTGACTCTTTTTGGAGCAGTATACATTACAGCGGTTTCGCTTTTACCAGATATGTTGATGTTTGGTTGGAATATGCCTTTTTATTTTGGCGGTACATCTCTTTTGATTGTGGTGGTGGTTTTGATGGATTTTATGGCTCAAATACAATCACATTTGCTGTCGCATCAATATGATTCGCTTTTGAAAAAGGCAAAATTGAAAGGCGGTTCGATGTTAGGAAGGTAAGATTAATTATTATTTATTAATTATTAATTATTGATTATAAATTATTGATTATTTTTAGGTTTTGTTATGAAAGTAAGAGCATCAGTAAAGAAAATGTGTAAAGATTGTAAAATAGTACGACGCAAACGTGTTGTACGTGTTATTTGCAAAGATGCTAGACATAAACAAAGACAAGGTTGATTTTTCTTTTGTAAAGGTTTATTCTATGCAACCTTTTAGTTTACTATTGGCTTAAAGATGAGGTATTAAGAATGGCGCGTATTGCGGGTATAAATATTCCAGAAAACAAGCATGCAGTTATTGCATTGACTTCGATATATGGTATTGGTCGAAGTCGGGCGATATTAATTTGCGAAGCTGTTGGCGTTAATACTGCCCGAAAAATTAAAGATCTTGATGAAAAAGAGCTTGATGCACTTCGTAGTCAGATTACTAAGTATGCTGTCGAGGGAGATTTACGTCGTGAAATAGCGATGAATATTAAACGTCTTATCGATTTAGGTACTTATCGTGGTGTACGCCATCGTCGTGGGCTACCTGTAAGAGGACAACGAACTCATACCAATGCGCGTACGCGTAAAGGTAAGAAAAAATCGTTGGGTGGTAAATAATTGTAGTAAATTATAATTTATAAATAATAACTTTTTAAATAATACATAACAGATAGAGTTTTCTATGACGAAAGAAATTAAAGAAACTACAGCTCCAGTAATAGCGCCAGAAAAAGAAACAGCGACTACACCAGCAAAATATTCGCGTAAAAAATCTAAACGTAATATATTGGATGGTATTATTCATATAAATGCCACCTTTAATAATACAATTATTTCAGCATCAGATAAGCAGGGCAATATTTTAGCTTGGGCTACTTCTGGTTCTAGTGGATTTCGTGGTTCTCGTAAGAGTACACCGTTTGCAGCTCAGGTTGCAGCGGAAAAAGTAGGGAATGTTTTACGAGAATTTGGTATGAAGAATATTGAAGTTTGGATTAAAGGACCAGGACCGGGGCGAGAATCTGCAGTACGTTCTTTGTATGCTATGGGGTTTGGTATTGGTTATATAGCTGATATGACACCAATCCCGCATAATGGTTGCCGTCCACGTAAGAAACGTAGGATGTAAAATTTAGTGAGGTAAATTAATGGCTAGATATATTGGTGCAAAATGTCGTCTATCGAGACGGGAAAAAACGGATTTACAATTAAAAAGTAATACACGTTCTTTAGAGTCGAAGTGTAAATTTGCTAGTCCGCCTGGCATGCATGGACAACGTCATAGCCGTTTAACGGATTATGGTGTGCAGTTGCGTATGAAGCAATTGATTAAGCGCTATTACGGGGTGTTAGAAAAACAATTTCATAATTGTTACAAGGAAGCTGATCGCAAACGTGGTTCAACTGGCGATAATTTATTGCAGTTGTTGGAAGCGCGTTTAGATAATGTTGTATATCGTTTAGGGTTTGCTGTGACACGCTCTGAAGCTCGTCAACTAGTTAGTCATCGTTCGATTTTACTGAATGGTAAGATTGTGACCATTTCTTCTTGTTTGGTAAAGCCTAATGATGTTATTGAGGTGAGGGAGAGTAGCAAGAAGCAAGCACGTATTTTAAGTGCGGTGAAAGCAGCTTCGGATAATCTTCCTGAATGGCTATCACTAGATATAAACAAAATGAGTGGCATTCTAAAGAGATACCCTGAAATGGGAGAATTGCCGCCAGAATTTAAAGTTCACCAAG
>MGXG01000020.1 GCA_001801285.1 Gammaproteobacteria bacterium GWE2_37_16 | reverse complement strand
AAAAAATGCAGCATGGACAATCAAGTGGGCTGGATTTGTATTTGGCTTTACATGGAGGTTGTGTTTTATGGCAAAATGGTATTGTCGAAGAACGACCTTTACCAGTTTTATCAATATTTTTAGTGGATACGGGTAAGCCAAAAAGCAGCACTGGAGCTTGTGTAACGCAGGTAGCGGCGCATTTGCATGATAGTTTGTTACTGCAAGATTTTGCTGCGGTGACTAGAGCATTGGATGAAGCTTTGTTGGCGCAAAATTTGTCTAATGCTCAAAATGCAGTGTGTGAAAATCAGCGAATTTTGGAACGAATTGGCGTTGTGCCACAAAAAGTTCAGGCTTTTGTGAAGGAGGTCGAGGTGCGCGGCTTAGCTGCTAAAATTTGCGGGGCAGGGGCGGTAAGTGGTGATAATGGTGGGGTTGTCCTAGTGCTTGGAGAAAAAGATAATATTACCGATTTAATACAAAAATATAAATTCAAAATAATTAACAATTAATAAATTTCTTCATTGGTTCTTTTAGTTAATACCTCGCAGCCATTTTCGGTTACTAAAAGCGTATGTTCCCACTGTGCCGATAAGGAATGATCTTTGGTAACTGCTGTCCAGCCGTCGGCAAGAACTTTGGTTGGAGATTTACCGGCATTGATCATTGGTTCAATCGTAAAAGTCATACCTGGTTTCATAATTGCCCCAGTACCAGCCTTGCCTAAATGCAATACTTGTGGATCTTCATGGAATTTTTTACCAACACCGTGTCCGCAATAATCGCGCACTACGGAAAAATGATTTTGTTCGGCGTGTTTTTGAATTACCGCGCCAATATCACCAAAATGTGCACCGGGTCTAACAACGGCAATACCCCGATAAAGACATTCCAGCGCTACCCTGACTAGGCGTTTGGCAAGAACTGAGGTATTACCTAAAATAAACATCATGCTGGTATCACTATGATAGCCATCCTTAATTATGGTGACATCAACATTGAGAATATCACCGTATTTTAATGTGCGTTCACAGGGAATTCCATGACAAACAACATGATTAATCGAGGTGCAAATGGAATTGGGAAAGCCCTTATAGTTAAGTGGGGCAGGGATGGCATGTTGTATATTGACAATGTATTCATGACAAATGCGGTCTAGTTCTTGTGTGGTAATGCCTATTTGTACGTGGGGAGTAATTATTTCTAGTACTTCAGCGGCTAAACGACCGGCGATGCGCATTTTTTCGATTTCGGCTTTGGATTTGATTTCAATAGTCATGTGCTTTGCTGTAAGCCTATATTTTTAAGTTAAATGAAAAAAACGGGAAACATGTGTTATTCAATC
Source organism: Gammaproteobacteria bacterium GWE2_37_16 (assembly GCA_001801285.1). Taxonomy (GTDB): domain Bacteria; phylum Pseudomonadota; class Gammaproteobacteria; order UBA9339; family UBA9339; genus GWE2-37-16. The sequence goes on along the minus strand of MGXG01000020.1, from coordinate 11,548 downwards.
CGCGAACGGAATCTTTGCCCCTTCTGAATTTATTCTAGAAGTAAAATTTGATTTTCGCAATACCTATTTTTAGGGGAAATTAAGGAAAGAAAGAATGATAAAATCGACAACATCAGACTCGTAGCCGCAGGCTAAAGCCTGCAGCTACGAGTTTGCGGCTACAGAATTTGCGACCATATGAATTAGGGTTTTTTGACTAATGGTGTATTTTTAGAGGTTATGAACGGGCTCTGCGGAGATAATGTCAAATAAAGCTAGTCAGTTTTTAACTTACAGTGCTGGATTTTCAAAGATTTTGATTGTGTTTTTATTGTTGTTTTGCACAAAACATGGTATAAACGCGCATTATAGATTTTCTTGAAATTTTGGGAAAGTGTATAAATGTTTAAAATATATACGTAAATGTATTAATTTTTTTATTAAATTCCACACACGTAGCAAAACGTGACTTTGGGTGTTGTATTTTGTGTTTTTTTACAGGATATGATTGAAGTCATCGGCTTACGTGGAGGTTTAACCCGGAGAAAAATATGACTACTAATATCACTATGCGCGATATGATTGCCGCTGGCGTTCATTTCGGTCACCAAACCCGTTATTGGCATCCAAAAATGAATCAGTACATTTTTGGCATTAAACACAAAATCCACATCATCAATCTTGAAAAAACATTGCCTCTTTACATGGATGCACTTAACTTTTTAAGCAGTGTTGCAGCTAAAAGAGGTAAAATTCTTTTTGTTGGTACTAAACCCGCTGCACAAAAAATCTTACGCGAAGAAGCTATGCGTTGTGGTATGCCGTATATTTGCCACCGTTGGTTGGGTGGATTGTTGACGAACTACAAAACTGTACGTCAATCTATCAAGCACATGAAAGAATTGGAAAATATTCGTGACAGTGAAGATTTCAATAAAATGACCAAAAAGGAAGCTTTGGTTTTAACGAGAGAATTAGATAAATTAAAACTCAGTTTGGAAGGCATTAAAGATATGGCGGGTTTGCCAGATGCGATTTTTGTCGTTGATGTTGGTCTTGAGAGAAACGCTGTTACTGAAGCTAATAAATTGAAAATTCCAGTAGTTGGCATAGTTGATACTAACAGAAATCCAAGAGGAATAGATTATCTTGTTCCGGCAAACGATGATTCATCTTCTGCGATTCGTTTTTATGCACAACATATTGCCGATGCGATCATTGATGCTCGTAGTTCTTTACCTATGGAAGCGATTATAGCTGAAAAAGAAGTTAGAAGAGCTGGTAAAAAACCTATGGGTAATAAACCAAAAGGACGTGTGGTAGCAAAAAGACATGATGAAAAGGAAGAAGCACCTGTTGCTGCTCTGCCAAAAGTCGAGGTAGTTGAAGAAAAAACTGTAGTAGTGGCAGAAACTAAAAGTGATTCCAAGGGGAAAAAAACAGCTCCTAGCCGCGCTAAAAAAGTAGAATCGACTAGCGTATAGCCGCAAATTATATGGGCGTCCATAAGTGTTGGTCGCCCAATTTACTATTATCTACTGGGTGCTTTTTAGATGTGGTAAATAAAGGTTAATAGTTATAATTATTATTAATATATTGAGGTTTATGTATTATGAGTCAAGTAGTTACGGCAGCCCTAGTTAAAGAGTTGCGTGAAAGAACTAGTGGTGGGATGTTAGAGTGTAAAAAGGCTTTGGATGCATCTGGTGGTGATATTGAAGCTGCAATCGATGCGATGCGTACATCAGGGCAAGCAAAAGCCGCGAAAAAAAGCGGTCGGATTGCTGCGGAAGGCGTCATTGTTATTTGTGTTTCAGAAGATAGGAAAGCCGCATTTATGGCTGAGGTTAATTGCGAAACAGATTTTGTTGCTCGTGATGAAAGTTTTAAAAAATTTGCCGATATGCTTGTTAAATGTGGTTTAAAGGCAGGTGTGGACAATGTTGAAAAGCTTTTGGCACTGCGTACTGATACAGGAAAAACCGTTGCGGAGGCTCGGGAGGAATTGGTCGTAAAAATCGGCGAAAATATTCAAGTGCGGCGTGTGGTTTTAATGCAATCAGAAAATCATATTGCACATTATTTACATGGTGCGCGTATTGGTGTTCTTGTTAATTTATCGGTTGATAACGATGAATTAGGTAAAGATATTGCCATGCACATCGTCGCTAGTTCCCCACAATTTGTCTCAGACAAAGACGTTGCAGCAGCGGTAATTGAACGTGAGAAAGCAATTTATTTGGCTCAAGCTATTGAAAGCGGTAAGCCGCAAGCGATTGCAGAAAAAATGGTTACTGGGCGTTTACAAAAATTCTTAGGGGAAATTACCTTGTTGGGACAGCCTTTTGTAAAAAATCCTGATATTACTGTAGAGACTTTATTAAAAAATCAAAAAGCGGAAGTGAAATCCTTTGTTCGTTTTGCTGTGGGCGAAGGAATTGAAAAAGAAACCACCGATTTTGCAGCGGAAGTTGCAGCGCAGGTGAGAAAATAGTTGGAAAATTTTAAATATTAAGTTTTTAAATAACGTATCGTTTCGCGATGTTTTTATAATGATATGCAAATTGAATTATTATATAAATCAATATGTTATTTTTAAAATTTGTGATATCTTAAAAAATTTTGGTATTTATATTATGATATGATTTGTAAAAAAACACGATGAATAAACAACCAAAATATCAACGTATTATTCTTAAATTTAGCGGCGAGGCTTTGATTGGAGCAGGTGATTCCGATATTGATTTTGCTGTGTTGCATTACATTGCAAATGAAGTTAAAACAGTTTTAAATCACGGCGTTCAAGTTGGTATTGTGATTGGTGGAGGCAATTTTTTTCGTGGTGCTGCTTTGGCTGATGTTAATCGTATCGTTGGTGATCAAATGGGCATGTTTGCCACGTTAATCAATGCTTTAGCTTTACGTGATGTTTTTGAACAAGAAAATATTACGGTCAGAGTTTTGTCGGCTTTAACTGTCCATGGTGTCGTAGAGACTTATGATCATAATTTGGCGTTGAAATATCTGGAAAAGGGGGAGGTGTTGATTTTTGGGGGGGGAACAGGTAATCCGCTTGTTACCACCGATACCGCATTGAGTTTGCGTGGTATTGAATTAAACGCTGATCTTTTGTTGAAAGCGACTAATGTTGATGGTGTTTATTCAGCTAATCCAAATCAAAATACCAATGCAAAACTTTACACTCATTTAACTTACACTGAAGCCTTAGAAAAACAATTAAAAGTGATGGATATGGGCGCTTTTTCTTTATGTCGTGATCATGATATGTTTTTACGTGTTTATAATATGCAAAAAGCAGGTGCTTTATTGCGTATTGTTTTGGGTGAGGATGAAGGAACTTTGGTTGAAAATGGGAAATTTTGAATTTCAAATTAATGAATCGTATTGAATAGGGGTATTTATATTGTGGTTCCGTAGTTGCAGGCTTTAGCCTGCGATGTAATCTGCTAAAGCCTGCGATTACAATATTTTTGTAATTTACCCGTAGTTTTTGCTCAGTTACCAAAAAATAACATTTGTTCAATAGTAAATATTTAGGACACTTTATTGAGGAAATAAACATGACAACAATAACAATTATAAATCAACTCGAAATTGATATGCAAAAGCGCATTGAAGCTTTGAAAGTTGAACTGTCAAAATTACGCACAGGTCGTGCACATCCTGGTTTAATTGAGCACGTTAAAGTTGATTATTATGGTAGTGAAATGCCTCTTAACCAAGTTGCAGGTGTTACTGTAAGCGATCCACGTACTTTAACCATAACGCCATGGGAAAAACCATTGCTTAAGGTGATAGAGAAAGCGATCATGAACGCTGGGCTTGGTTTAAATCCGATGAATGATGGGAATGTTATACGGATTCCAATGCCGCTTTTGAATGAGGAACGTCGTCGCGATTTAGTTAAAATTGTAAAAAGTGAAGGTGAGCAGGGACGTGTAAGTTTAAGAAATTTGCGAAGAGATGCTAATAATACCTTGAAGGATATGTTAAAAAAGAAAGAAATTAGTGAAGATGATGATCGTCGTGCTGAAGAGCAGGTACAAAAAATTACCGATAAATTTATTGCTGAAGCCGATAAGATTTTAGTAGGGAAGGAAGCTGAATTGATGGCGGTATAAAAAATATTCATATTTTTTTATCTTTCGGGGCAGTTTCGCTGTTTTAATTTTGCTGTTCTGCAAATTAATAATTAATAAATTAATGAATCGTTGCGCGATAACTAAGAAAATTTTAAATTGATATGAAAATGGGAGTAACTATTCCTAAACATGTAGCAATTATCATGGACGGTAATGGTCGTTGGGCTAAAAAACGTAATTTACCGCGTTTTATGGGGCATAGAGCTGGTGCGGGAAAAATTAGGGAAATTGCCGATGCTTGTATTGGTAAAAATGTAGAAATTTTAACTTTATGGGCTTTTAGTACGGAAAACTGGGGTAGACCGGCTGAGGAAGTTGCCTATTTAATGAAATTATTTAGCGTTTATATCAAAAGAGCGCAAAAAGAATTGATGGAGCATAATGTTCAGTTTCGTGTTATTGGTGACAGAGAAAAATTGAATCCAAAATTACAAAGACTTATAGAGCAAACTGAACAAAAAACATTGAATAATGCAGGTTTGAAATTAGTTATTGCTCTTAACTATAGCGGGCGTTGGGATATTACGCAGGCAATGCAAAAATTGGCAAAACAAGTACTTGCCAAGCAGTTGAAACCTGAAGATATAACTACCGAAACAATTCAGGCAGTGTTGTGTTTGGCTGATTTGTCGGAGCCAGATCTGTTTATTCGACCTGGTGGTGAACAGAGAATCAGTAATTATTTGCTTTGGCAATTGGCATATACAGAGCTTTATTTTACAGAAGTTTTTTGGCCGGATTTCAACGCCATTGAATTAGAAAAAGCTTTGCAATTTTATGCGACACGTGAGCGCCGTTTTGGTTTGACAAGTGAACAACTGGAAAAATCTTAAATTTTGAAATTTAATTAACGTGTCATTTTGTGGCAGTTGAAATATTGCAAAAAAATTATTTTTCAAAATAAGTTATTGATAAATATAGTAATTAAATTTACATAAGAATATCGCGTAGCGATTCGTTAATTTAAAATTTATAATTTAAAATTCCCTATATGTCCCCACTAACCAAAAGAATTATCACTGCCGCTTTATTAATTCCTCTTGTGGTACTCGCTATTTTTTACCTGCCTTTGCCGTTTTTTGCCGCCATTATTACTGTGATTACCCTGATGGCAGCTTGGGAAATGGCAAATTTATTTTGGCAAAAGCGGCTGTGGTTGCGAATTTTTTTTCTTTGTAGTATTGCAGTATTATCTTATGGAGTGGAAATATTACCACCGCTACCAGTTTTGATACTGGCGGGTTTGTGGTGGTTGAGCGTGTTATATTTTCTTAGCTGCTATAAACAGGGTAAGTATTATTTTTCTAATTACCCAATACAATTTTCTGTTGGAGTTTTAACTTTTATTCCATTTTTAGTAGGGGTATTGGTTTTACGTTTTCTTTTTGGTCCGCTGTATCTTTTGTTTGTTTTAACAATTATTTGGGCGGCGGATATTGGGGCTTATTTTAGCGGTAGATTTTGGGGTAAACATTTGCTCGCAGAAAAGATTAGTCCCAAAAAAACCATAGAGGGAGTAATGGGTGGTATGATAACGGCCTTGATAGTAGCAAGTATAGCTGGTTTTGTTTTGCATTTAAACGAGCCTTCTTTTGCGATATGGTTGTTGTTAACGATTGTTGTGGTTTTGTGGTCGATAGTTGGGGATTTGTTTGAAAGTATGTTAAAAAGAGTTGCTGGAGTAAAAGATAGCAGTCATTTACTACCTGGACATGGCGGTATTTATGATCGTATTGATAGTTTAACTGCAGCGATACCGCTTTTTAGTTTAGGGTTGTTAGTACTGGGAAAGTTTTGAATTTTAAATTTTAAAAAAAAGAGATTTGATATGAAACCATTTGTAAAGCGTAATTTATTGGCGGCTGTCATCAGTTCAGCTATTTCATTTGGAGTTGTTGCTGCAGCTTATGCGGATGCTCCTTTTGTCGTTAAAAAAATCAGTGTTGTGGGATTAAATCGTATTACGCTAGATACGGTAAAAAGTTACCTACCTGTTCGGGTAGGTGAAACAGTTGATGCAGCAAAAACTGCCGATATTATTCGCACTCTTTATAAAACGGGTTTTTTTAGTAATGTTGACCTTGCAGAGCAAGGTGATACTTTGATCATCAAAGTTACTGAACGAGCAACGATTGGTAGTATCAACATTTCAGGTAATAAGCAAATTACTAAAAAACAACTGCTTGATGCCTTGAAAACAGCAGGTTTTAATGAGGGACAACCGTATGATGACGCTGTAGTACACGGTTTGAAAGAAGCCTTGATGCAACAATATTATAGTCTTGGGTATCATAATGCCAGTGTTGATGCTCGTGTTACGCAACTTGAGCGCAATCGTGTTGGTGTTGATATAAAAATTGATGAAGGTGGAGTTGCGAAAGTAAAAGAAATTAAAATTTTTGGTAATAATGTTTTTTCATCGAGGCAGTTAATAAGAAAAATGTCCTTATCTACTGGTTCTTTATTATCTTTCATAACCGATTCGGATAAATATTCACGGGAGAAATTAGATGCAGATTTAGAGGCATTACGTTCTTTTTATTTAGATAATGGATATTTGCAGTTCAAGGTTGAGGATGCCAAGGCAACGATGACCAAAGATAAGAAAAGTGTTTATATTCATATTTATATAACCGAAGGACCGCTTTATAAAATTTCCGGCTGGGATATTCAGGGAAATTTACTGGGTAAAGGAGACGAAATTCGCAAGTTAATTACAATTAAAAATGGGGAGATTTTTTCGCGTAAACAGATTATTGATTCAACCACTGCGATCGGCAATTATTTAGGCAATTATGGCTATGCTTCGCCAAGTATTCACGGTGATCCAAGCGTCGATGAAGTAAATAAAAAAATCTTCGTCAAGTTCCAAGTAGATCCTGGTAAACGTATTTATGTTCGACGTATTAATTTTTCCGGCAATACTAAAACACATGAATCGGTTTTACGACGGGAAATGCGCCAGCAAGAAGGGTCGCTTTATTCTTTGGCTCAAATTGAGGAGTCGAAGCGACGTTTAAATAATTTAGGGTATGTGCAAAATATAGATGCCAAACTTGAGCCAGTGCCTGAGTCACCTGATCAGGTAGATTTATTGTATAACGTTAAAGAAGCTTCATCAGTTGTGGCTTCAGCGAATTTGGGTTATTCCGATACTGATGGAATTATTTATGGTGTGAATCTGAATGACCAAAACTTTTTAGGTACTGGAAAAGGTGTGGGGATTCAGTTTAGTCATAGCAAATATTCTTATGGTTATGGTTTTAATTATTTTGATCCGTACTTTACTCAAAGTAATGTGAGTTTGAGTGTAGATCTTTATAATCAGCGCACCACACCAGATTCTATCAAATTGAGTGCTTATAGCACCAATACTTATGGTGGTACTGCAATTTTCGGTATACCTTTATCAGAATATAGTCGTATTAATTTAGGCTATGGTTTTGAACACATTTCTGTTGGTGTTGAAGCAAATAGTTCTGATCAGGCGAAGAAGTTTGTAGCAGATTATGGGGATGTGTTCAATACGGCTAAATTAGTGGCAGGGTGGACATATAATAATTTAGATCGTTCTATTTTTCCAACTGAAGGGTTAGTCAACAATCTAAATTTAGAATTATATGTCCCAGTTAGCACTAAGAATAAGCTGCAATATTATAAAGCATCTGACACTATTGCTTTTTATCAGCCATTAACAAGAAACTTTATCGTAAGATTAGGCGGAGATATTGGTTACGGTAATGGTTATGGCGGTATGAAAGATTTGCCATTCTTTAAGAACTATTATTGTGGTGGTATTGGCTCGGTGCGTGGTTTTGAAGGTAGCAGCATAGGACCACGTGACAACAATAATAATCCAGTTGGTGGTAATGTTTTAACAGACGCAAGTTTGGGATTGATATTTCCCAATCCATTTGGTGAAACAGTGCGTAGTACGATTTTTGTTGATACGGGTAACGTTTTCTATCGAAGATTTAATACAAGAGATTTTCGTACTTCTGCCGGTCTGCAGGTCGAGTGGCGTTCTCCAATGGGTATGGTCATAACAGCCAGTTTAGCTAAACCAATTGCTAAACATACAGATGATCGTACTGACTTTTTCCAGTTTAATTTGGGAGCAAGTATCTAAGGGAGAATGCGAAGGAGTGAAGGAATTAAAGAATATATATAGGGCACTTCATGATAATTTTTAAAAAATATGTAAGTAATATTGCTATACAAATCAATTAGTTTAAAAGGGAACTTTAATTTTTACAAAAAAACATGCGTAAGAAAAAACATAATCATAAGAAAAATTCAGCATTAATTTTAATCATTATTTTGGTTTTGGGAGTCGCAGCTGTATTAGGAGGTAAATATTGGCAAAATTGGCGGGGAGTTTTGTTTGTTCATGATTTTAAAATTGCAGTGTTAGATCTGGAAAAAATATTTCAGGAAGCGCCTCAATCTGCTTTGATGCGAGATAAAATCAATGATCAATTTAGTCCACGTAAGGATCATATTGATTCTTTACAAAAAAATATAGACGCAGAAATAGCCGATTTAAATAAAACGAATACGTCTTTGAAGTTCAAAGAACGTAGAAAAATATTACTGGATATCGATAAAAAAGAACATGCTCTCAGCAAAATGCAAATGGATTTACATGAAGATTTAGCGGCTATGGAAAAGACGTCTATTGAGACGGTTGTTAAACAGATTCAAGATGTGACAGCTGATTTGGCAAAAGAAGAAAGTTTCTCTTTAGTGTTGGCTAAAAATGTTGTGATTTATCCGGGGAAGAATGTTGATGTGAGTTCGCAAGTTATTGATATCCTGAAAAAGGAATGATCGCGGGATTTTAAATGTTTTAAATGGACAAATCGCTTCGCGATGTTATTTATATAAAATAATTTTCACAATTATGCAAAACAAAAAACAATATATTCTATCCGAATTAGCAGTTTTTTTAAACGCTGACTTGATCGGTGATGGTCAGTGTTTAATTAGCAGTATCGCCCCGCTTGATAAAGCCGTTTCTGGACAGATTAGCTTTTTGGAAAACCCAAAATATAAAGAATATCTTGTGACAACAAAGGCTTCAGCGCTTATTTTGCGCAAGAGTGATGCGCCAAATGTAAGTACTAACATATTAATTGTTGCTGATCCATATTTAGCTTATGCCAAGCTAACTTCTCTATTTGTCCATAAACCTTCTTTGGTTACTGGTGTGCATGCTACTGTTATTTGCGGGGAAAATTGCAGTATTGATCCAACAGCTAAAATTGATGCTTACTGTGTTTTGGGCAATGAGGTTAGAATTGCCGCTGGAGTGAGCATAGGTTCAGGGTGTGTGTTGGGTGCTAACGTTAGTATTGGGGAGAATTCACAATTAAACGCCAATATTACTTTGTATAACGATGTGGAAATAGGTAAACGTGTTTTGATTCATGGTGGTGCTGTGCTCGGTGCAGATGGTTTTGGTATGGCAAATGATCGCGGTAAATGGGTGAAGATTCATCAACTTGGATCTGTAATTGTTGGCGATGATGTGGAGATAGGTGCAAATACTACTATCGATCGTGGCGCATTAGAAGATACAGTAATTGCATCAGGTGTGAAATTAGATAATCAAATTCAAATTGGTCATAATGTGCGTATTGGCGAAAATACGGCAATTGCTGGTTGCACTGGAATTGCAGGTAGTGTTGTTATTGGTAAAAATTGCGTCCTTGCTGGTGGGGTTGGTATTAATGGGCATATAGAAATTACTGATGGGGTGATAGTTACTGCAATGTCTGGGGTAGAAAAATCCATTACCAAGCCAGGCGTTTATTCTTCGGGAATACCTGCTAAACCGCATATAACCTGGTGGCGTATTCTTGCTAGATTGTTACAATTGGATGATTTTGCTAAACGTTTAAGTAAATTAGAAAAAGAGGTATGCAATAAATGACAGAAAATACAAAGATAGAGCTTAATATTAAAGAGATATTGGAATATTTACCACACAGATATCCATTTTTGTTAGTTGATAGAATCCTTGAGTTTGAAACAGGCAAATCTATTAAAGGTTTAAAAAATGTTACCGCAAATGAACCGCAATTTACCGGGCATTTTCCGCAACGTCCAGTTATGCCTGGAGTTCTTATTATTGAAGCTTTAGCGCAAGTTTCAGGTGTTTTATACTTTTTAACCAATAACACTAAGCCAGATGCGGATAATTGGTTTTATTTTGCTGGTGTGGATAAGGCCCGTTTTAAACGTATTGTTGAACCTGGTGATCAGTTGATTTTAGAATCGACAATGGTGCGTAATCGTTTGGGTATGTGGGTTTTTAGCGTAGAAGCGAAGGTCAATGGTGAAACTGCCTGTTCTGCAGAATTAATGGTGGTAAAAAGAGCATTATAATGATTGATAAAACTGCAATTATTTCTTCGCAAGCGAAAATCGCTGCTGATGTGCATATTGGTCCCTATACAATTATTGACGATAATGTCGAAATCGATAGTGGCACTTGGATTGGACCACATGTTGTTATCCAGGGAAGAACAAAAATTGGCAAGAATAATAAAATCTTTCCATTTGTATCTTTGGGCGGTGAGCCACAGCATAGAAATTATGCTGGCGAAGATACAGCATTAGAAATTGGCGATGACAATGTTATTCATGAATATTGCTCAATCCATCGCGGTACGGTGCAAGGTGGTGGGGTGACCAAAGTTGGTAATCGTAATTTTTTAATGGCTTATGTTCATGTTGCCCATGATTGTATTTTAGATGATGATGTTACTTGTATGAATAATGTCACACTTGCTGGGCATGTTGTTGTTGGTAGGCATGTTGGTTTAGGCGGTTTCACAAAAGTTTTACAATTTTGTCATTTGGGTGACTATTGTTTTATTTCTGCTGATACAGGACTTGTCAAGGATGTTTTGCCGTATGTTTTAGTTGCAGGACACCATGATAACCAAGTTAAAACCTTTGGGTTGAATGTTATTGGATTGCGTAGACATGGTTTTAGTGAAGAAACTTTGATTAATTTGAAACGCGCGTATAAAGCAATTTTTAGACAAAATTTAACTACCGAACAAGTATTACCTATTTTAACGGATATGTTGAGTGTCTGCCCTGAGGTTGGTTTGATGATTGAAATGCTACAAAATACAAAACGTGGTGTTGTCCGATAAATCGCAGCCGCAGACTTTGGTCTGGGATCTAATCTATGTTAAATCATATTTGTGTAAAAAATAGTTGATGCGCAAGCTAAAGCTTGCGGCTACGGGCTTGCGGCTACGTTATTTTTGTATTTTTGCTGTATTCTTATAAAAATCAGAGGTTTTGAAAATAACCAATTGATTTGTATCGTAATTTAATTTACATATCCGCATAAACTTTGAACAATATCCCCATTACGCTCTATATTC
>MGXG01000019.1 GCA_001801285.1 Gammaproteobacteria bacterium GWE2_37_16 | reverse complement strand
TGGTGAACAAGCCTGTGGTTATATGGGTTTACAAGGACTTTTATGGTTGGCAAAGCAAAAAGGATGGTGCGCAAAAATTTTTTGCGCTGTCAATGAATCAATTTTCTGCGCTGTTTGATAATTGTGGTAATGGCTCAAATCAGAACTAACCACAAGCAAAGTCCCCTCTTCAGCCCAAAGCATTGCCAAAACTTCAGCCACTTCTTTGGGAGTTGCCATACCAACCAAAAGAGGAATCAACTGAAAGTCTTGCAATTGCATCTGCAAAAAAGGCAATTGCACTTCCAAGGAATGCTCAGAAGCAAAAGCTGCATCGAGTTGAGTAATCTGTGGTAATGCGGCAATTTTTCGTATTGCCGCTCGATCAATTAGAATTTCTCCCAGCGGTGTCGCAAAAACATCAGCACTAGAAGTCGCAATTCCAGTAAAAGGGTAACGATGTGAAGGCGCAACAACTATGACGCGTTTAATTTGATTGCGCACTCTATTTAAACAAGCATAAGCCGACGCGGCAATCGGACCTGAATAAACATATCCGGCATGCGGCGCAACAATAGCTTGTGGCAGCGGTTGGTCTTGACCTTGAGCTTCAATAAAAAATTTCTGTAACATAGCGGCTAATTCTTCCGCATCAGCTGGATAAAATGTTCCAGCTACAACTGCTTTTTGCATTATTTTCATTTTGTGTAACTTCTCAAAAACCATGGGCAAATTACAAGAATAACGTAGCCGCAAGCTTTAGCTTGTGGCTTCATTATTGCATACATATATGATTTAACACATATTTTAGCGCAGGCTAAAGCCTGCGGCTACAGAATCACAATTATAATACCTCAACTTTTTGAGATGTTGTTGCTTTTGTTTTTAGAATGCTGGGAAGTTACAAAAAAAATTACCGTTCTAATATTTATTTAATAATAATGCGCTATAATGATCTTTTGATGTAGATAATAATATTAAATTTGGAGATCATTATGTTTAAATTTTTCTCCTTGCCACAAGCTGAATTAGAAGGCCCTCTTTTAACACAACTGACAACCCCTCAATTACAAAATTTAGCTGGAGTCAATCGTGAATTGCGCCAGAGTTGTAAAGCAGAATTTGTAGGGCGTCAAAAAATTTTTAATCTTGTCAAAACTAGGATAGCTGCTGGTGACTTATCTATCACTCAACAAAAACATCTTTCAGTCGTAAACACCATCGATGAAATAGCTAGAGATGTTAATAAATATATCCCCAATGATCCAAACGAAGGAATCAATATGAAAATTAAGCAAATTGTAACAAGAACCGCCCCCGAGAAAATAGTCGGACTGAATTTAGAGGAAGTTACAGGTATAGAAGCAGGGCTAACCAGAGAACAAGTGCAAACACCTAATTTCGATTATGAACATGTTGCATTCGTCCAAACTCATGGAACGGCATCTTTTGCGCAAATTTCAGGGCTGCGTTCCAATGAAGTTCTAGGTATAGCAGCAGGACTAACAAGAGAGCAAGTGCAAACACCTAATTTCGATTACGAACATGTTGCATTCGTCCAAACTCATGGAACGGCATCTTTTGCGCAAATTGCGGGGCTGCATCCCGATCAAGTTGAAGGTATAGCAGCAGGACTAACAAGAGAGCAAGTGCAAACACCTAATTTCGATTATGAACATGTTGTATTCGTCCAAACTTATGGAAAGGAATTTTTTGCGCGAATTGCCGGGCTGAATTATAATGAAATTAGAGATGTAGAAACAGAACTACACCACAAAAAACAAATACAAGCACCTAATTTCAGATGCGAATGTATTATATTACTCAAAAAACTTGAAATGGCGGCTTTAGCGTCAATTGCCAATAAAGTAGCAGACGAAATAATCAGAGAAACTGAAATATATGAACAAAAACATAGTCCATGCTTAATTCTTTAAGCTACAAAGCGTAAAAAAAATAAGAATCTGTACAAAAAATCCAACGAAAAACCACAGTATTGCACGCAACAAATTTGCGTTTTATACTGGAGTTGGTGCGGGAGAAGGATTCTGCCCCATTTTCATACAACTGGATTTTCAACCCTTTTTACAGGATTTTTTATGCATAACACAACTACCCCACCACAATATTTTCCCACCAAATACTGGCACAAACTTGATGATGACCGCATTCAATGCGATATTTGTCCAAACGCCTGTAAATTAAAAGAAGGTCAACACGGTATTTGTTTTGTGCGTATGCGACATGACGACCAAGTTGTTCTGACAACTTACGGTCGGGCGAGCAGCGTTTGCATTGATCCTGTTGAAAAAAAACCTTTATTTCATTTTTTACCAGGCACACCAGTCTTATCTTTTGGCACAATTGGCTGCAATTTATCCTGCAAATTTTGCCAAAACTGGGATATCAGTAAAAGCACTTTAATGGAACGTTTAACTGAAATTGCCATGCCAGAAACTATTGCTGAAACAGCAAAAAAATATAATTGTAAAAGTGTCGCTTTCACTTATAACGAGCCGATTACTTTTTTTGAATACGCGATAGACACAGCTAAAGCCTGTCACAAGCGCGGCATTAAAACTATTGCCGTAACTAATGGTTATATTTGCCAAGAATCAGCCAAAGAATTTTTTAATCACATGGACGCGACTACCATTGGCTTGAAAGGCTTTACGGAAGATTTTTATCACCGTGTTACTGGCGCTCACTTACAACCAATTCTCGACACATTACGTTATTTAAAAAAAGAAACTAACGTTTGGGTGGAAATTGCTTATTTAATCATACCTGGTGAAAGCGACTCCATGACCGAACTAGATTTAGCCACCAAATGGTTTGTGGAGAATTTAGGTCAAGACATTCCCGTACATTTCAATGCTTTTTATCCAGCTTGGAAAATGCTTGATAAATCCCCTACCCCAAAAGAAACTTTAATCCAAGCTCGTAAAATCGCTAAAAAAAATGGTCTGCGTCATGTTTATATCGGCAATGTTGCTGCCTATGAAGATGGCAATACTTTTTGTCACAATTGCGGTAAATGCGTCATCGAAAGAGATAATTACATCATAACCGATTACAAACTAACTGATGATGGCAACTGCAAGCTCTGCAATGCCAAATGCGCTGGAGTCTTCCGAGGACCTGCCGGAACCTGGGGCACCAAACAACAACCGGTGTTTTTTTCCAAGTAATTTAGAAGGAAATTAAATTACATAATCCACAGGAAGTCGATAAGTTTAATAGTGCAGAATTTTACAAAAAAGCCTAAAATTGCTTTTTTAGTATTGGAGCAGAACATGAAAAAAATTATAACCAACTTGAAAAATAATTTCAAAACCCATATTTTAATCGGGTTTGCTTGTATCGCTATTGTTGTTGGTTTTATCTATTGGCAACACAGCGCGAGATACATTAGCACCGACGATGCTTATGTTAATGCCAATATTGTTGAAGTATCCTCACGAATCTCTGGACAAATTACCCACAATTATGTTGAAAACAACCAGTTAGTAAAACAAAATCAACTACTATTTGAGATAGACGCAGCACCATTTAAACTAGCGGTTGATAAGGCTCGTGCGCAATTATCTATCACTGAATCCGATCTGCATAATGCACAAGTAACCGCCGAACGAATTACAACATTGGCTGATTTGAAATTTGCAGCTAAACAAACCAAAGACGATGTCTTGGCAAAATTACAAAGCGCAACCGCCTCTGTAGCACTCGCTAAAGCAGCTTTAGCGCAGGCAGAATTAGATTTAAGTTACACAAAAGTCTATGCGGCAACAACTGGTTTGGTCGCCAATATGACGCTACGTGATGGCAATGTTGTTACAATAAATCAACCTCTTTTTGCATTAATCAGCGTTGATCAATATTGGGTCGATGCCAATTTCAAAGAAACGGAACTAAAAAATATCAAGCTCAAACTCGCAACTGATGTCGAGGTAGATATGTACCCAAATCATCATTTTCATGGAGTTGTCGAAAGCATAAGCGGTGGAAGCGGTACAGCTTTTTCGTTGTTACCACCGCAAAATGCTGCTGGAAATTGGGTTAAAGTAACACAAAGAGTACCTGTTAAAATTAGGATTTTAAATCCGGATCCACGTTATCCATTGCGTATCGGCACGACAGCTACGGTGACGATTGATACAAAAAGAATGAATTAATTTCTTCATTATTTAATTCCTTCATTGTTTTTTATGCCTCATCCAGAGAAAATATCGTCAACAAATCGCTGGCTAGTTGTGGTGGCAGTAATGTCCGCCACTTTGATGCAAGTGCTGGATACGACTATTGTCAACGTAGCATTACCGCATATGCAAGGATCTCTCGGCGCCACATCTGACCAAATCTCCTGGACTTTAACCAGTTACTTAATCGCCTCAGCCATTTTCATGCCTCTTACTGGCTATTTCACTGATCGTCTGGGCAGAAAAAATTATTTATTGTGGTGTATTGCCGGATTTACCTTAACTTCTGCTATCTGTGGTGCTTCTCAATCACTCACCACCATGGTTTTGTTTCGTTTTTTACAGGGCGTTTTTGGCGCGGCATTAGTGCCCTTATCACAAGCTATATTGACAGACGTTTACCCAAAAGAAGAACTTGGTAAAGCCATGGCGATTTGGGGTATTGGGGTTATGGTAGGACCAATTCTTGGACCAACTCTAGGTGGTTATCTTACCGAAATTTCCAGCTGGCGCTGGACATTCTATGTCAACGTACCAATCGGAATCATGTCGCTTTTATTAGCCTGGGAAGTAGTGCCCGATACTATTAAAAAAATTCGCAAAATGGATTGGACTGGTTTTGCATTAATTGCGCTCGGTATTGGCGCTATGCAATATTTTCTGGATCGTGGCAATCAGGAAGATTGGTTCAGCTCCAATGCTATTTTTACTGCTGCTGTAATTTCTATTTTAAGCATAGTTGGATTTATAATTTACAGTTTAAAAACCAAAGAACAGACGGTTTTCAATATTCGTGTTTTTGGTGATCGCAATTTCAATCTTTCTAGTGCTATGTTGTTCATGCTAAGCATAGGATTGTATGGTGCATCGGTTATTTTGCCACTTCTTTTGGAAAATTTACTCAACTATTCAGTACTGACAACAGGATTAGTCATGGCTCCACGCGGCATTTGCAGTATGTTGGGCATGATTTTGGTAGGAAGGATAATTAAACGCGTTGCATCGCACTGGATTATTATTGCGGGTATTATTATATCGGCAATCGGAGTATGGTCGAGTAAATCTTATTCTTTAGATATTAGCCCCTGGGGCATTGTCTGGCCGCTTTTAATTCAAGGCTTTGGCATGGGGCTGTTATTCGTACCGCTATCGGTACTTGCCTTCTCAACTCTACCCAATAATTTACGCACTGAAGCTACTGGTTTATATAGCTTATTGCGCACTGTCGGTTCATCAGTTGGTATTGCTATAACTCTAAATTTATTTACGCGTCACACGCAAATTTCCTGGAACCATTTGAGTGGGTTTATTCAGCCGTATAATCAACATGTTACACAGTACTTTCAACACCTTTATGTACATTTAACTACACAACAAAAAATCGCCATTCTCGGCAGTACAATCATGAAACAAGCACAAATGCTTAGTTTTCTAGATGTATTCACATTTGTTACCTGGAGTTTTTTAGTTATGTTGCCGTTTGTGTTTTTCTTGAAAAAACAACAAAAAACATCTCAGTAATATTGGATTCAATTTAGAATTCAATATCTGAAAAACATTTTTTGCTACATCAATACCTAAAGTTGTTGTAATATTCATATTTGGACTCTCCTCTGAATTTAATAGTTAATGGTTGGCACTTTTGATGCCGTTTAGTAAGAGGATGAGTCCATCTCATCTAGCTAAAGCATATGACTACGACTTTTCTCACTTACCAATACAAAACTCCGAAAAAATCCTGCCCAACAAATCTTCAGAAGAAAATTCACCGGTTATTTCACCAAGAACACGTTGCGCACGGCGCAATTCTTCAGCGATTAGCTCCAAAGCTCCACTTACTTGCAAGTGTTGCTGTGCTTTTAATACACT
>MGXG01000018.1 GCA_001801285.1 Gammaproteobacteria bacterium GWE2_37_16 | reverse complement strand
CGCCATATAAATATAAATATGTGCAAAAAAAGGATGAGGAAATTCTTAGGCGCCATTCTGGTCTGGATGATATTGGTTTGTATTTGACGTATAAACTTTATGAGAAAAATAATTTAGCAGTTTCCGTGGCACCAAAAATCACTATTCCTAACGGGGATTATGAGCATGGTATTGGTAATGGGCGCGCTACTTATGGTTTGTCGTTTTTGGCGTCTAAAAATTGGAATAAAATTGGCGTAAATTCAGTCTTTGAATATACAAGAAATGAAAATCAGATTGATAATGAGTTGAACATATGGAGAATATCCTTGATGCCAAATTACCAATTTAGCGATAAATTTAGTGTGCGTGCCGGTGTGCGTTTAGAAGAGGATACCAATAAGGCAAATCCCGGTAAACCTTTATATTTGAGCGCTGGGTTTGAATATGATTTCAATGATTCAATATCTATTGCGCCGGCTTTTGAGTGGGGATTCCATAAATTGGAAAAAGACAAAATTGGATCTCTATGGCTTTCTTGGAAAATGGATTAAAAAATAAAATAATAAAATAAAGAGAAATATTTATGAAAATTAAATTGGGTTTTATAAAAAATATTGCATTGTTGTTAGTATTTGTGATTATGCAAATTTATGCCGATGATGGTGGTGATGACTATGGTGCTCCAAACGAACATTTTTATCATCGCACATCGATTATGCCGGTTTTGAAAGCACCAAAGAACGATAATGCGATTTTAGAAATTGAAATTTTGAGTACGGGGGATATTCATGAACATAATGAACATATGGCCACGATAACTAACAAGATTAACGAATTACGCCATTCAAGTCCTGATAAGCAAGCTAACACCAAAAAAGTTATTGTAGTTGATGCAGGAGATATATTTTGTCAGCCAGGTAACAAAAATTGCGGAGATCGTCATTTAGGTGGAAATGGTTCCGTCATGGCTGGTTTAATGTCTAAAGTAGGATATGACGCCATGATAATAGGTAACCACGACTTAGTTTATGGTACTAGCCGTTTGGATAATTATATCAGCACTTATAATTTACCTATTTATGCCGCTAATAAAGTTAAAACTCCACGGTCTTTGAGTACTAAAAATGGTCATTTATTCAAATATACGTATCAAAATTACAGCGTTACCGTCGGAGTAATTGGTACAATGTGTACACATCGTCAAGGGTATCATTTAGATAAAAGTAGTTCTGAAAAAAAGTCTAATTTAGCAATGAAGCAAGTAACTACTGAAAATGTAAAAAAATGGGTTAGTGAGTTTCAACCTAAACCTGACATAATAGTTTTGCTTACGCACCAGGATGATAATCTCGATGAGAATATTACAGGGGTGGATGTGTTGATTGGCGGACATTCTCATAACAAAATCGACAAATTTATAAATGGCAAAATGCTAGTTAAAGCCGGTGCTTTTGGTAAATATTTAGGCGTGACTAAAATTTTTTGGGATTTGAAAAATCACAAACGTAAAGGATATATAGAAAGCGAGATGTTGAATATGTGAAATAACATATTTTAAAATATAGCAATTTAATTTACATGAAAAGTTCAAATATATTTAAAAAGGTTTTTTATGAACAAATATCTTACTCTTCATCCATGGCACATTATTGAAGAAGGCTTTAATGGAGCTAATCAGAAAAGCTCTGAGAGTTTGTTTAGTATTGGTAACGGGCGTATGGGGCAGCGCGCCAGTTTTGAAGAGTCTTATAGCGGTGAAACGTTGCTTGGAAATTATATTGGCGGTGTTTATTATCCTGATCCGACTAAAGTTGGTTATTGGAAACATGGATATCCTGCTTATTTTGCCAAACTGGTAAACACGACAAGCTGGATCGGAATCGATATTCAAATTGGCAAAGAAAAATTGGATTTGGCTAAATGTAAAGTGCACGATTTTCTGCGCACTTTAAATATGCAAGAAGGGTATTTGGAGCGTTCTTTTATTGCTGAGTTTCCAAGTGGCAAGCAAGTTAAAGTACATAGCAAAAGATTTTTAAGTATTGTTGATCGGGAAATCGGTGCTGTTCGTTATGCAATTACGCCGCTAAATTTTTCTAGTGAAATAGCTATTACACCTTACTTAGACTCCAATATGAAAAATGACTGGGCTAATTATGGCGACCGTTTTTCTGATCCATATTATCGTGAAGCACATAAAGGTGAAGCATATTTGACGATTGAGACTTGTAAAACCAATTTTCATGTTTGCACTGGAATGAAATTTGCGGTGGTACAAAACGATAAACAAGTTGTAATTAATCCAGAATTGATCGCTCATGAAACTTATGTTGCCAATACAGTAAAAGTACAGTGCCTAGAAGGTGAAGAAACAGTAATTTACAAATACGCAGCTATTCTTGCCTCGCTTTATTATGCCAAAGAAGAACTTTTAGAAACTTGTGCTAAACTTTTACATCAGGCTTTTCATAAAGGTTTTGAGAGTTTGTTAGCTGAACAAGCAGCGGCATGGATTGTAAAATGGGAGCATAGTGATGTTACTATTGAAGGCGATGTTGCTGCGCAACAGGCGATTCGTTTTAATATTTTCCAATTAAATCAAACTTATACTGGTCAAGATCCTGAATTAAATATTGGTCCCAAAGGCTACACTGGCGAAAAATATGGTGGCGTTACTTATTGGGATACAGAAGCTTATTGCTTGCCTTTTTATTTAGCAACATCGGGAGAAGAGGCAGCCAAAAGTCTTTTGTTATATCGTTACAAACATTTACCAAAGGCAATAGAAAATGCCGAAAATATAGGTTTATATGGTCGCGCTGCGCTTTATCCAATGGTTACGGTAAATGGTGAAGAGTGTCATAACGAATGGGAAATAACGTTTGAGGAAATTCATCGCAACGGCGCTATGGCATATGCGATTTATAATTATGTGCGTTACACCGGCGATAAAAATTATTTAGTTGAATATGGCTTAGAAGTTTTAATCGCTTTGGCACGTTTTTGGCAGAAACGAGCAAGTTTTTCAACGGTAAAAAATAAGTATGTGATTTTGGGTGTGACAGGACCGAATGAATATGAAAATAATGTCGATAATAATTGGTACACAAACATTCTTGCTTCCTGGACCTTAGATTATACGCAAGAAGTGATCTCCTACGTCAAACAAGTTAATCCGGAAAAATTCCATCAAATTGCGACAAAAACAAAGTTACAAGAAAATGATGAAATATTATTGTGGCGGAAAGTGCGGGAAAATATGTATTTCCCTAAAGACGAAAAATTAGGTATATTTTTACAACAGGATAATTACCTGGATAAGGAACAGCGTTTAGCTAAAGAGCTAGATCCATCCGAGCGTCCGCTTAATCAACACTGGTCATGGGATAGAATTTTACGTTCATGTTTTATTAAACAGGCAGATGTTTTGCAAGGAATTTATTTTTTTGAAGAGAATTATGATCTGGAAACGATTAAGAGAAATTTTGATTTTTATGAACCGCGCACAGTACACGAATCTTCGCTTTCGCCATGCGTGCATGCCATTTTGGCGGCAAAATTAGGCTATGAAGATAAAGCTTATGAGATGTATTTACGTACTGCACGCCTTGATTTGGATGATTATAATCATGAAGTCAAAGAAGGATGCCACATAACAAGTATGGCAGGTTCATGGCTTGCTATTGTGCAAGGATTTGGTGGTATGCGTGTGCGTAATAATGAGTTGCATTTTAAGCCTATGATTATCCCTAACTGGCAATTCTATGCTTTTAAAATTATTTTCCGCGATAATTTGTTAAATATTAAAGTTTCCAAAGAATGTGTGGAAATTGCTAATGAATCAACAGCTCCAATCGGTGTTTGGGTTTATGATAAGCGATATTTGGTTGAAGGGAAGGGGTTGGTGAATATTATGTAATTTTAAATTTGATTTGTTAAGCCGTTATTTATTTAGAAGAAAAAGGAGAGGGGATCGTACGTTTTAAAAAATCATCAAAAAGTGGTACTGTGAAAGCTGTATCTCCATGGTTTGGGCTGTAAATCATACCTTTTTTTATCAGATTATTTCTAAAAGGGGCGGCTTTTTGTACATCTATACCAAGCTTTTCAGCTACATCACTAGATCTTTGTGATTTATGCCCTAACTCTGCTAGTGCTCTAAGATATTTTTTTTCCGCTGGGGTTAGGCGATCAAAACGTACGCGGAAAAAATCCCGATCTAATCGCTGAATAGAAGCATTGGTTGCTTGTTGGGCAATGTTAAGGTCTATTTTTGGACTTTGTGCCAAATTCCACGCCTGATATCCCCATTCTTGTAAAAAATACGGATACCCTTCTGTGACACGAATAATTTCGTTTAATGCTTCTTTAGTAAAGGAAACCCCTTCTTTTTGTACTGGATTCTGTAAAGCTGATATAGCATACTTTTTTTCTAATGGACCAATTTCTGGGTAATCAAAAAGGCGTTCAGAATAAGATTTAGCGCGACCTGCTTTACCGACAAGTTGTGGTAACCCTGCGCCAAAAACAACCACAGGAAGTGATTCTTGGGCAATTCTATGTGCGGCCATAATTAAAGAGCTGAGTTCTTCTTCATTTAAATACTGCAATTCATCAATGATAACCGCTATAGCAGTTTGCTTATCTTTGGCTGCTTCTCCTAATGCGAGAAAAACTTGGACGAGGTCGGCTTCTAAATCACCACTATCAGCTGTACCTCTTTCTGGCTCAATGCTAAGCCCGACATCAATATCTCCAATTTTAGCGCTTAGTTTAATATTACTAACAAAGCTTTTTAAAACTCGAAAAGCTCTTTTAACTTTAGTGCTAATTTCGCCATTATCAAGATCAAATAAAACTCTGCGTAACTCAGGAAGCAAGGCTTTTAATAATGATTTTTGCTCACTTATTTCCAGCCAAGTTGTTTGATAATTTTCTTCTTTAGCTAATGTGTAAATTTTGCGTAACAATACTGTTTTTCCAGTTCCGCGCAGACCGACCAATAACATGCTTTTTTCATTTCGTCCTTGTTTAACACGCCCCAAAGTTAACATGGCTTGCTCTAAAATAGCATCACGACCAGCTAACTCAGGAGGCTGAGTTCCCGCACCAGGAGAAAATGGGTTACGATTTTTATCCATATATAACAATTTTATCTTAGTTTATCGATATTTTAAATTTATCAGAAAATATCGATAAACTCAATTAACTTTCTTATAAATATCCGCGGGTTTTAGTTTCTTCATAAATAGATCATGTGCAGTCAATTCTTCGTTATTGGCCAATATAACGCGAAGTTTGCTGTGTTTTTGCTGATGTATTTTATCTTCAATGCTAACAGTCTGATTTTTTTCTGGGGAGTTACTATTAGTAAATAAACTAACTTGCCCACCAGTCATTGCTAAATAAACTTCCGCTAATAATTTAGCGTCGAGCAGGGCGCCATGCAGGTCGCGTTTTTTATTGTTAATATTATAGCGCTTACAAAGCGCATCCAAATTATTGCGTTGACCAGGATGCTTTTTGCGTGCCAGCGCTAAAGTATCAAAAATTGAAGCATAAGTTTCGATAGGTTTAGCATTTTTTTTGTAAAGTTTTAACTCGTGATTTAAAAAACCGACATCGAAAACTGCATTATGAATTATCAGTTCCGCGCCTTGAATAAAGATTAAGAAATCTTCTATAACGTCAGAAAATAAAGGTTTATCAGCTAGAAATTCATTAGAGATACCATGCACCTGTAAGGCGCCAGCTTCAATAATTCTTTGCGGATTAATGTAGACATGAAAAGTATTGCCAGTGAAGCGTCTGGAATCAAGTTCTATACCGCCAATTTCAATGATGCGGTGACCTGCTTCGGGAGTAAGTCCTGTTGTTTCTGTGTCTAAGACTATTTGACGTGTTGACATAAAGATGTTTTTAGTGCGTTTAAATTATAATTTCAGATTTTTGTTGCTATAATAGTGCGGAAAAACAAGTAAAGTCAAAGTTGTGAATCTTGTTTTTGAATTTTTTTCGATATTAAAAATAGATGATTGATTTATATAGCAATTTTATTTACATAAAATTATTTATAACCATCATTAAACGATTTGTTGTTTTAATTTTTTAAATTAAAAAGGAGCAAAATTATGCAGAAAAGGCAAAAAAAATCCATGCCCAAAATCGTAGCAACAAAAACAAATAATTTTCTTGTTTTTGCGATGATTTTTTGTGCTGGCTTAGGCGGTATTCTTTATGGTTATGATATTGGCGTTATATCTGGCGCATTGCTTTTTGTGCAAAAAGTTATACCAATGACTGAGTCTCAGATTGGATTTATGGTTGGAGCGGTATTGGGCGGCGGTATTGTTGGCACTTTGGTGACAGGTTATTTTGCTGATCGTTTTGGCAGGCGCACGATGATTCTTGCTTCCTGTGTATTGTTCTTTATCGGAATTATCAGTATTTTACTTACCAGTAGTTTTGTTGTGTTGCTCATATCACGTTTGGTATTGGGGTTAGCTGTCGGCATTGTTGCTGTTGCAGTGCCTTTGTATCTTACTGAAGTAGCGCCGGCAAAAATTCGTGGTCGCAGCATTACCATTTTTCAATTGCTTTTAACGTTTGGTATTGTTTTGGCATACTTTGTTGATTTACTTTTTACACCATCAGGAAATTGGCGCGGCATGTTTGCGGTAATTTTGATTCCAACTTCGATTTTATTTTTCAGTATGTGTTTTTTGCCTGAAACTCCTCGTTGGTTATTATCGAAACGGCGCAAAGTATTAGCGGAAAAGGTTTTGTTACAAACAAGATCTGTAAAAGAAGCGCAAAAAGAATTAAAACAAATTCAGGACAGTTTGAAAAAAACTGAAAGTAATTGGCAAGCGCTTTTTGCCCGTAATTTGTGGTTACCGTTATCGGTGTCTCTAGTTATTGCAGCATGTAATCAATTAACTGGAATTAATGTCTTATTGCAATATGCGCCAATTATGATTCAAAAAACAGGTTTACACTCTGATCTTGCGTCGATGTTTGGAACAGTCGGTATTGGTTTGGTGAATTTTTTGGGAACTATTTTGGCATTTTTCTTGATCGACCGTTTTGGGCGACGCTTTTTGTTATTGATTGGCACTGCCGGCGTTACACTTGCTTATATTTATTTAGGTTTATTGCCACATTTGGGTTTGGCGGAACAATTACAAGCGGAATTATCTTTGATTGGTTTTGCAACTTTCATTGCATTTTTTGCTATCGGTCCTGGAGTGGTGGTTTGGTTGGCGATTTCAGAGTTATTACCGACCAAAGTGCGTGGGAAAGGCGTAGCTTTAGCTTTGTTTATTAATTCTGTGGCTGGTTTTCTTTTATCTTCTGCATTTTTAACTATTGAGAATTTGCTAAGTGTCGCCGGAACTTATTTATTATTTGCGGGCTTTACGTTAGTTTATTTCTTAGTAGCTTTCTTTATGTTGCCGGAAACTAAGGGTAAAACGTTAGAAGAAATTCAGCAATTTTACCAGAAGAAAAAAAGTGCTAAATAATTTCATGCACATAAGACATGTAAAGTTAATTGCTATATATATCAATGTATTATTTCAAAACTACAAAATTTTAAAATAAATATGAGCAGAGAAAACATTTTTATCGGTGTTGATGGTGGCGCAACTAAATCTAAAGTGATTATTGAAAATAGCCAAGGTCAGTTACTCGGACAAACGCGTGGCGGACCTGTAGCTTTGCGTCTTGGTGTTACAAATTCATGGAAGGTGGTTTTGGCAACAATACGCATGGCTTTAGCTGAAGCTGGTTTAAGTTTGGATGATAAGCGTTATGATTTTCATGTTGGTATGGGGTTGTCAGGTTGTGAAATCACACCAAAATATAATGAATTTATTGCAACAGAGCATCCTTTTGCTAATTTGGTTTTAGTCTCTGATTCTTATGCTGCCTGTTTAGGAGCGCATGATGGTGCTGATGGCGCGAGTATCATAATTGGCACTGGCACAGTTGGTTATCAAATTCAGGGTGATAAAATTATTCAGGTGAGCGGTTGGGGTTTTCCGCATGACGATCAGGGTAGTGGGGCTTGGCTGGGTTTAAAAGCTATTGAGTTGACTTTTAAATGGTTGGATGGACGTTTGCAGGAAACATCGCCGCTTTTAGAAATGATTTGGGAGCGTTTTGGTAAAGATACGAGCGAAATAGTTACCTGGTCTAATTCTGCCAATTCAACGCGTTTTGCAGAAATTACACCTTTAGTTTTGCAACAAATTGAAAATAAAGACCCAATTGCAATCAGGTTGATTCAGAGCTCTGCCAAAGAAATTGACGCCGTTGGAGCGGCTATAGTGCGGCGTACTGACGAACAAAAAGCTTTACCATGTACTTTGTTTGGTGGTGTTTCGCATTTTATTGAACCTTGGCTTGGTGAAGAATTAAAAAAACGTATTGTGTCACGCAAGCACGATGCAACAGTGGGAGCGATTTTGGCGTTAAAAAAGAGGATAAAAATATGACACTAATGCAACAAGAAACGCGTTCTGCCCCTGAAATAGTGGCATGCCAATTAAAAGAAAATACAGCAGTCATTTTAAAATTAGTGGAGCGTTTACGCGCTAATCCACCAAAATTTGCTGTGACAATTGGGCGTGGCAGTTCCGATCATGCTTGTACTTTTGCTAAATATTTATTGGAAACTAAACTTGGGTTAGTAACTGCTTCGGCAGCGCCTTCGACAGTGACAATTTATAATGCTAATTTACAGATGCAAAACGCTTTGGTTATTGGTATTTCCCAATCAGGCAAAAGCCCGGATATTTGTCAGATGATGCAGGCAGCGCGTGCAGCCGGGGCGATTACAGTTGCAATTGTTAATCATGTTACATCGCCTTTGGCAGAAATTGCTGAATATGTTTTACCGCTTTGGGCAGGCGAAGAAAAAGCTGTGGCGGCAACTAAAAGTTATATCGCATCGCTTACGGTGTTAACTCAATTAGTTGCGTTTTGGGCTAATGATGAAGCTTTACAAGTCGCATTAGAAAAATTACCGGAAACATTAACAGTGGCTTTGTCCGATGGTCATTGGGCAGGGACTGTGGATGAATTGAAACAAGTTTCGCATACTTTGGTTATTGCGCGTGGTTTTGGTTTTCCTATTGCGCAGGAAGCTGCTTTAAAGCTGAAAGAAACCGCAGTTATTCAAGCAGAAGCTTTTAGTAGCGCGGAAGTTTTGCATGGTCCCTTTGCTTTAGTACAAAAAAACCGTCCTTTTTTAATGTTTGCGCAAAACGATACAACTTTGTCTGGTAATTTGGAATTGGCTAAAAAAATTAAAGCTTTGCGGGGTAAAGTAATTTTATTTATTCCCAAGAATTTGTTGTCGTCAGACGAATTGAAACAAATTGCCGCTTGGGTGGTTCTTTTACCAGCAAGTTTACATCCGATTTTAGATCCAATTGTCGCTATTGAAGTTTTTTATCTTATGGTGGAGCAACTGGCTTTAGCGCGTGGCTATAACCCCGATACTCCTGCAAATTTACTCAAGGTTACTGAGACGATTTAAAGTAAATCTACAGAAAGTGAATTTAGGAAGCTGAATACTGTATTGTATCTTTCTATAACCAAGCGTTAAAATTAGCGTTAATTTTACAATTGTGATTTAGCGGAAAATTATCATTATGACTTATCTTTTCTACGACATAGAGACCTCAGGATTAAATAAATGTTTTGATCAGGTTGTACAATTCGCAGCGATTCGTACCGATTTGGAATTTAACGAATTGGAGCGTTACAATATTTTTATTAAGTTAAATCCTGATACTGTTCCGAGTCCTGGTGCTTTTATTACCCATCAAATTTCTTTAGCTGATTTACAAAATTTTGGTGTTTGCGAATTGGAGGCGATTAAAAAAATTCATCAACTTTTGAATACACCCGGTACAATTAGTCTTGGTTATAATTCTCTTGGCTTTGACGATGAGTTTTTACGTTTTTCTTTTTATCGCAATCTGTTACCGCCCTATACGCACCAGTATGCCAACCAGTGCGGGCGTATGGATTTATATCCAATGATTGTTTTGTATTATTTATTTAAAAATGAAATTTTAAACTGGCCGGAACGCGCCAATATTATTAGCTTGAAACTTGAATTTTTGAGTGCCTTAAATGGATTGCATGGCGGTACTGCCCATGATGCTTTAAGCGATACGGAAGGAGTGGTTGAGTTAGCAAAACGTCTAGCTAGTGACCGTAAAATGTGGGATTACATTACGGGTTTTTTTGATAAAAACATTGATAAAAAAAGAATCTCGGAATTGCCAATTGCTTGGCAACAAGATGGGCTAAGTTATCCTGAAGGTATAATTTTTGAAGGCGTTTTTGGGGCGAAAAATTATTTTCAAAGTCCAGTTCTGGGGCTTGGCTGGCATAATCATTACAAAAATCAATTATTATGGCTTAAGTTAGATACGGAAAAGTTAGTGAACTTGACTAGCGCTACCATTCCCACCAGTTTTGATATTATTTATCGCAAAAAAATAGGGGAGTGTGGTTTTTTATTGCCGTCCAATGAAAAGTTTTCGCGTTATTTAAGCGATGAACGCCGCCAACGTGTTGCAGAAAATAAACTTTGGATCGAAAAAAATCCGCAATTATTTGCTGAATTGGTTAATTATCATCTTGAATATAAATATCCAATTGTACCTAATCTTGATATAGACGCGGCTCTTTATCAAAATAGTTTTCGCAATAATAGCGAAGAAGCTTGGTGTCGAAGATTTCACGTTGTAGATTTGAAAGATAAAATAAACTTGTTGAATAATGTCCCTACAGAGAATTTGAAAAGCCAGGCAATTCGTGTTTTAGGTAGGAATTATCATGAAGATTTACCGGTTAAAATTGGCTCTGAATTTGATTTATATTTAGCAAAAGTAAAAGACAACGATGTTGAATCTATTCCAATTGATTATCGGGGTAGAAAACATTTAACATCGAGTATAGCATTGCAGCAAATAAAGGAATTAAAGCAAAATAGAGATTTGGATACTATGCAATTGCAGTTGTTGAAAGAATTGGAAAATTTATTAACTTACTGAAGAGGTTTTATGCCGATTAAAAGCGTTTATAAAGATTTTGCAGTTTATACTATCCAAAGTTCTGATGGCAAAACACGGATGAGTTTTGTCCCGGAAAAAGGCGGTGTTGGATCATCATTGATCATGCCGTATAACGGAAAAGAACGCGAACTGCTTTTTCAACATGATCATTTTTGGTTACGTAAGCAGCAACGCATACCTGGTGGATGGCCATTTTTATTCCCGGTTTGTGCTCGATTGGAACGTAATGGTGTTGCAGGGGATTATTTGTACGATGGACACGTTTATAATATGAATATTCATGGTTTTTCATCCAGAATGCCATGGCAAGTAGTCGATGAGGATAAATTAGATCAAATTACTTTAGTGTTGATCGACACTAAAGAAACACGAGCGATTTATCCCTTTAGTTTTCGAGTGGAATTGATTTATAAAATTGCTAATAGCAAATTGATATGTCTGCAACGTTATACCAATACTGGTGATAACTTGATGCCATATTATGCTGGTTTTCATCCTTATTTCACAACACCAGAACTAGGGCAGGGTAAAGAGCAGGTCATGCTTGATTATCATCCTAAGCGACATTTTCAATATAATGAGCGCACCTCTGATTTAATTGGCGAACAACCGCTCTTTCCAATTCCCATCCCAGTAACCTCGCCCCTTGTACACGAGCAATTAGTTTTGCTTGGTGAAAACAAGCAAATAACTTTAGTATATCCTGATGGTTTAGCAATTAAATTTCAAGCCGATGGTGTCGAAGATGAGAATTTATTTCCGTATGTGCAAACCTATAGTCCGCCCGATCAACCATTTGTTTGTGTCGAGCCGTGGATGAGTTTTCCAAATGCTCTAAATACAGTGCAGGGAGTACGTTGTCTCAAGCCACAACAGAGTGAGAGTGGTATTTTGACGCTTTGGGTATAGGTTTATGCTTATTTATAAATAGTAAAAGCTGTGAAATTTAATTATTTTTAATATTGTCTTAATATATAAATGTTATAATAACAATAGAATAATACATGATATTTTTTATAACAATTAAATAGAGGAATAAATATGTTTTTTTCACAACCACAATCACCAATGTTTCCAAAAAACAATTCGATTGAAACTAATGATTCGATTGAAACCAAAGGTTTAAATGAAACTATAACAATTCCCCCGTCAAATTGCGGTGGTCAACATTACCCAATGTTTGCTAGTGGGTATATTAATCTTGCTGTTGAATTACGTGATGAAAATTCACCCAGAAAGATAATTCTTGATTTACGTAATATTGATCGTCCGAATTTTAGCATGAATTACATGACAGGAATTGCAATAGCTCAATTTGTGGCTAACGGCAAAATAGAAGTAATAAATAATCATTTCGAATCTGACTATTCTAATATTTTGGCTGACATGCGAAATAGTTTTAGGTTCTATGTGAGGTATTTATTACAAGGTGCTGGAAGCTTAGAAACCAAAAATAATTATAGCCAAAAGCTATTACATGAGCCTTATGTAGAAAATACGGCACCCAAAACCACAGATTCAAATAATGATGTTGCTAAAACCACAAAGTCTTCTGCCTTACCATACGTAGATGATTGTGTTGGATTTCCCCAATCTCCTTGGGGGTAAAAAATTAGAGTTCATGTTTATATTTAATGCACGTGTAAAAACATGTAAAAAAGATTTTTTCTTGAAATTTTACAAATGTTTTTTGTATACGGCTTAATTATTATTTACAATGAACAAGGTCACTAATGAAGTTAGGGGCTGTTGACAATTGCGTTTTCATTTTGAAAGCCCAATTGTCAACAGCCTCTATTGTTTAAAATATAAATAGCATCACTATTTTTTGGGAGGACTTATGGTCTTTGAATTACCAAAACTACTATTTGCAAAAAATGCATTAGCTCCATATATATCCGAAGAAACTATTGAATATCATTATGGTAAGCACCACCAAGCATATGTGACTAATCTTAATA
>MGXG01000017.1 GCA_001801285.1 Gammaproteobacteria bacterium GWE2_37_16 | reverse complement strand
AATTACTAAACCTTTCCAAATAATTCTTAAACTTTAAAAATTGTGGAGAACGTCAAATGGCTGATGCATTAGGTATGATAGAAACCAGAGGCTTTATAGCAATGGTCGAAGCGGCAGATGCTATGGTGAAAGCTGCTAACGTAGATTTGATTGGCTATGAAAAAGGTATTGGTAGTGGTCACATAACCGCTATTGTACGAGGTGATGTTGCTGCAGTTAAAGCTGCAACAGAAGCTGGTGCAAGAGCAGCTAGCAAAGTTGGTGAAGTAATTTCTGTCCATGTCATCCCAAGACCACACGTAAATATTGATATGATTTTACCTTTAGGTCGTCAGGGCGAAACAAAGAAAAAATAAGTTTTTCTACTAAAAATTTTGATTTTTCATTATATACCACTCGCCGTTCAAAGCGCTGGGTTTTGCATAAATAGACCGAGTATTTTGAGAATGCGGCAAGGCGACAGGAAGTGAGCGCCTAGAGCGTATATAACCATACAGGAGGACGCGAGCGACGAAGGCAGTAACGCCGCAACTCTTTAAAGGTGATGGGTGTAAATTATGCAACTCGGTAAAATTGTAGGCACTGTAGTTTCTACACGTAAAGATGAAAAGCTTGAAGGTTTAAAACTTCAAATCGTCAAATTTATTAATGTGGATGGTACTTTTACCGGATCTTTGGTTATTGCTGTGGATTCGGTTGGAGCTGGGGTTGGTGAAGTTGTGTTAGTTGCCGCTGGCAGTTCAGCGCGGCAAACCGATGTTACCAAAGATAAACCCGTCGACACAGTAATTATGGCGATTGTTGATATTTTAGAAGTAGATGGCAATAACGTTTACGTTAAATAACAAGCCCTTAGTATTTTAAGTTTTCGGTTGTGTTACTTACTTGAGTCATGTATATCTAATGCACTTCTCAAGTTTACTCTCTGTCACCTAGCCGAACTCCTAAATTGCTCTATTTATTCTTGCTATTTTCCGCGAAGATCATTAAATAAATATAGTAAAGATTTTTTTATATGACAATCATCAACGATCAACAAATTTCCTCTTTAGTCGATAGCGTTGTTAAGCAACTTTCCATAGGTAAATTATCACCCCCACCCACTCAACAAAATATCCCAAAATCAGCAGGTGCTAAATCGGCAAAGGATTCAACGTCCTTTAGAGCGATGGAAGGAGCGCGCGGTTGTTTTACGACTATTGAAGAAGCAATTACTGCAGCGGAAAAAGCTTTTTACGAGTACAAATCAATTTCAACCGAGCAGCGCAAGAAAATCATTGCGACGATTCGTGAAATTTGCCTGGAAAATGTCGACACACTAGCCAGAATGGCTTTGGAGGAAACCGGCATGGGGCGTTACGATGATAAAGTGCGTAAAAATGAAGTTGCCATTTTGAAAACTCCAGGTGTTGAAGACCTGGCGCCAATTGCGTTTAGTGGTGATAAAGGTTTGACAATTTTGGAACAAGCGCCTTTTGGAGTTGTTGGTGCTATTACACCTTGTACCAATCCATCGGAAACTATTATTTGTAACACTATAGGCATGATAGCTGGTGGTAATGCTGTTGCATTTAATACTCATCCTAGTGCGAAAAAGATTTCAGTTTTTACTGTCGATTTAATCAATAAAGCTATTATTGCTGCTGGCGGACCGCCAAATTTAATTACCGCTATCATTAAACCGACTATCGAATCCGCCGGTATTTTAATGAAACATCAAAAAATTAAGTTATTGGTAGTCACGGGTGGGCCGGCTGTGGTAGATGCAGCTATGAAATCTGGTAAAAGAGTTATTGCGGCAGGACCTGGTAATCCGCCGGTTGTTGTAGATGAAACTGCGGATTTAGATAAAGCAGCTAAAGACATTGTTACTAGCGCCAGCACTGATAATAATATTATTTGCGTTGTGGAAAAAAACATTATTGTCGTTAAATCAGTTGCTGAAGAGTTTAAAAAAGCGTTGATTAAACATGGTGCTTTTGAATTAAGCAGTTATCAAGCGCAAAGATTGGTAAAAGTCATTGTCGGTGAAAACGGAGAGCCGAATAAAAAATGGGTTGGGAAGGATGTGCAGGTGATTTTGAAAGAAATAGATATTGATGTTGATGCTTCTAAACGTTTAGCAATTGCTGAAACTGACGCTAATCATCCTTTTGCAAAATTGGAATTATTGATGCCAGTTGTGCCCTTTATTCGCGCTAATGATATTGATGAAGCAATTGAAATTGCTTACGACTTAGAGGGTGGCTGTTTCCATTCTGCCGCTATCCATTCGCGTAATATTGATCGATTGCATCGCATGGCGGTTAAAATGAATACAGCAATTTTTGTGAAAAATGGTCCAACTTTGGCTGGATTAGGTTTGGGCGGTGAAGGACCCGCATCATTTTCCATAGCTACGCCAACAGGAGAAGGGGTCACTACAGCGCGGCATTTTACCAGAATCAGAAGATGTGTTGTAAGTGGACATTTTAGGGTGGTCTAGTGACAAAACTTCCAGAACAAATTATTAATGCAGTTCGTAGCGCAGGGGTTGTGGGCGCTGGTGGCGCTGGCTTTCCAACGTATGTGAAATTACAAGCTCAAGTTGATATTGTTATTGTTAATGGCGCAGAATGTGAGCCGCTATTGAATAGTGATTGTGCGATGATCTTGCAGCATCCAGATTGGCTGGTGGAAGGGTTGCGTCTGGCAATGCAAACTACGGGCGCAAAACGTGGTGTAATTGCACTTAAAGAATATTATACCGACCAAATAGATGCACTAAAAAAAGTTTTACCTGCTGACGGGGCAATAAAATTACATCTTTTAGAAAATTATTATCCTGCTGGTGACGAATTTTTTATTGTTTATGATGTTACGGGGAAAATAATACCTGAAGGTGGTATCCCGCTTAATGTTGGGGCAGTAGTTAATAACGTTGCTACTTTAATGCAAGTATATCAGGCGGCTAATGGAAAACCGGTTACGGAACGCACTGTGACCTTAGTTGGTGAATTTAACGAACCAAAAGTTGTTACCGTTCCAATTGGCACAACTTATGCAAATTTGATAAAAATTGCTGGTGGCTTAACTAGAGATGATGTGGTTTTGCTCGATGGTGGTCCGATGATGGGGAAAATCGTCGACGATTGGCAGGAAGGGATCGCTAAAACAACGAGTGGTGTTTTAGCTTTGCCTAGTGACCATTTTGTTGTCACTATGCGTCAACAGACCTTATCTCAAGCAATAAAACGTTCCAAATCGGCTTGTTGCCAATGTTTTCGGTGTAGTGATCTTTGTCCGCGCAATTTGCTTGGACATGAAATTTATCCACATTTAACCATGCGCAGTATCGATTATAACCAGGCAGAACCTGCAAAAAATATTACTTCCGCATTTTTATGCAGCCAATGCGGAGTTTGCGAATTAATCGCGTGTGATTCAATGCAGTTATCCCCGAGAAAAATTTATGCTGCCTATCGTAAAGAATTAGTTGCGCGAGGCGTGAAGAACCCGCATATACGAACCAATGTTGTTGCGAATTCAGAGATAGACGGTCGAAAAATCTCCACAATTACTTTATTGAAAAAAACCGATTTAGCAAAGTATGACATAGATATTAATTACGAAGGTGTGAAAACGGTCAAGAAAGTAAAGATCAGTTTGCATAAACATGTTGGTGTTCCAGCCATACCTAACGTGGTTTTAGGGCAAAAAGTCAGGATGTGTGATATAATTGCCGCGTCACCGGACGATAAATTGGGTTCTGTTTACCATGCCTCGATTGAAGGCAAGGTAACGGATATTAGTGAAACATTGGTGGAAATTACTGCATGAAAGAACCGGCACTAGCTTTGATAGAATTTAAATCCATTGCGCGTGGTGTGTTTGCGACAGATGTGATTGCCAAAAAAGCACCCGTAAGGATTTTAAGCACCAATCCAATTTGCCCAGGAAAATACATGGTGATTTTTGCAGGCGAAGTGGCTGATGTTGAGGAATCATTATATGCAGGGATTGCCGCTGGTGGTGACATGGTAGTGAATGACTTATATTTGCCATATTTGCATAGACAAGTTATTCCGGCAATTTCTGGTGCCACAAATATAAAAAAATACGGTGCATTGGGTATTGTCGAAGCTTTTTCAGTTGCTTCAATAGTCAATGCTGCCGATACAGCTGCTAAAGTCGCGTCAATTGAATTGGTCGAAATTCGCTTGGCTAACGGCATTGGTGGTAAAGCTTATTTTGTTTTAACTGGCGATTTAGCAGATGTTGAAGTTTCAGTAGCTGCGGCAAGAGAATTAATTAAAGCGGAAGGAATGTTGGCGGGCTGTGAAATAATCGCCGCTCCTCATCCTGATTTGATTGAAAAAGGTGTGTATTTTTAGATTAATTAAATTATCGCGTAGCGATATATTAATTTAAAATGAAGTTGTTGAGTAATTCCAAAAATATGAATAACGTAGCCGTAGGCTTTAGCCTACGATTTATTATGTGCAATAATTATAATTTACGCAGACTAAAGTCTGCGGCTACGAAACTGTTATTAATACGAATTATTTAACAACGTCATTTGAAATTCATGATTTAAAATTTAAAATTGCCGATTCCTGCGGCGGACAATTATGCAATTAGCAAAAGTAGTGGGCACAGTAGTTGCCACCATTAAAACAAAGGAACTAACGGGATTGAAAATCTTAATGATTCAACCGTTAACTCATGAATTAAAAAATTCAGGCGGACCAATTGCGGCGATTGATACCGTGCAAGCCGGGTTTGGTGATTTGGTGTATTGGGTTAGTGCGCGTGAAGCAACGCTAGCATTGCCCGAATCTTTTGTTGCGGTTGATGCTGCGATTACGGGAATTGTAGACGCAGTAAATATCGAAGTTACAGATATATCGTAGCCACAAGCTTTGGCTTGCGTTACAAATATTTGTTTACACACTAAATTTGGCTCGGATTTGTGACGTAGACTAAAGTCTGCGGCTATGAGATCATAATTAAATGGTTAATGAAAGTAACTAATTGAAAAATATAACAATTTTATTTACATATCTTTGAAATATATGATTTTAGCGCGCGTAAAAGGTAATGTTGTTTCTACGGTAAAGCATGAGTCTCATATTGGACATAAGCTTTTAATCGTACAACCGCTTGATGAAAATGGCAAAGATAAAGGCGACTCGTTTTTGGCGCATGATCATGTGCAAGCTGGATCTGGTGATGTAGTTTTAGTGCAACGTGAAGGTAATACAGCACGGCAGTTGCTCGGTACGTCAGATGATCCATTTCATGCGGTAATCGTAGCAATTGTAGATAAATTAAATATCTAGAAAATTTATATTTTAAATTCCCAAAGGGTGATAACTATGGCAGAAAATATCGATCAACTTGTTGAAATAATTGCAAAACGCGTGTCAGAGCGACTAAATTCCATGGGCGCTATGGGTGGAGGTTCCTATTCTGCCTCTACTTGCGTTTGTTCTAAAGATACTTGCAATAATTGCGGTTTATGCGTGCTAAAAAAACCCGAAGCAGTTAATAATATAATTAGTTTTGGTGCGGCGCGTATTGGTACAAACATTGGGATGAGTGGATCAATTGATACCAAGCTTGCCCACATGATTGATCACACGATTTTAAAACCTGAAGCAACTCGTGAAGAAATTACCAAAATTTGCGAAGAAGCAAGAAAATATAGTTTTGCTACTGTTTGTGTCAATGCTAGTAATATTCCCTTAGTTGCCAGATTATTAAAAGGAAGCTGCGTTAAACCAATTGCGGTAGTTGGCTTTCCTTTAGGTGCTGAAACATCTCATGCAAAAGCTTATGAAACCAAAGAAGCGGTTGCTGCTGGCGCACAGGAAATCGACATGGTTATCAACATAGGCGCGCTTAAATCCAAAGATTACAAAACAGTTTATGACGATATAAAAGCAGTAGTTGAAGCTGCTAAACCTTATCCATTGAAAGTTATCATTGAGGCTTCAAATATTAATAATGATGAGAAAATCATCGCCTGCGCTTTAGCAAAAACAGCTGGTGCGGCTTTTGTTAAAACCTCCACTGGATTTGGCAAAGGTGGAGCAACGGTCGAAGATATTATGTTAATGCGCCGTATAGTAGGTAATGATATGTCAGTAAAAGCCTCTGGCGGTATTCGTACTAAAGAAGATGCTGAAGCTATGGTCAAGGCTGGTGCCGACAGAATTGGAGCTTCCGCGAGTGTGGAAATTGTGACCGGCAAAAAGGCGAAGGCGGGGAACTATTAAATATTTTGAATTTTGGTATGTGCTCAAAAAGTTAAGGTAAGACTAGGTGAAATTTTAAACCCCTGTATTGATAAACCTAAAAATTCCTGTATTCTAATTCGGGTGGCAGGGTGGGGAAGGCTCAGTGCATCCCACCGTCCCACCCTAAAAAATACAGCAATTTTTTCTTTATAACAATACCGTATTTTTTAATTAACCATAGTTTCTGAGAAGTTACAAATTTTAAAGATAGTATACTAAACGAAAACAGGTTTTCAGGGTTAGCACAAATAGACTCGAGCAGTTTGGATTTTCCGCTAGGCGGCAACGAGTCGAGTTTGAGGAGTGT
>MGXG01000016.1 GCA_001801285.1 Gammaproteobacteria bacterium GWE2_37_16 | reverse complement strand
ATAGCAAGGATGCGTTTTTTTCCGGCTGCTATCATGTTGCAGATAGCAGAGGTTTCAGCGCAGTTAGTTAGTCGAAAAGAAGCATTTTCGACATTGCACCCGGTAAATAATTCTCCATCTTCCGCGCAAACACAAGCACCTACTTTGAATTTGGAATATGGAACATAGGCTTTTTCTCTAACCAGAAGAGCTTCACGCAGCATTTTTTGTATTAGTTCATCAGTTATTTTTGACATATGGATCACCTTTTAAGAATTAGGTTCGAAAGTTTTGTAATTTTCAAGGATTAATCGATAAATATCAAATTATATTTTCAGCGTGAAGCATCAGCATAAAGATAAAGCGCATTGCTACTTAAATATAAAAATCGGACTCAGTGTTAACAGAACTAAAAAAATTATTTAGCAGTAACGCACTCGAAATTCATCTCAACTTTATAATCATCTACTGATGTTGAGGTGTCCGCTACGTATTTTTTAGAAAAAGCTCTAGCTACGGTAGTTGCGGCGCTGATTAATTCCTTTTGACTTTTTTCTAATCCTTGGTATTTGGTGGTACGGGATGTTACTTGTAATCTTTTTCCTTGATCTGCACAGACTTTGGTAGCTTTTTTTATTGATGCTTCATTGGCATCGTTTTCTTCTGCAGCCGTTGCTACGGCGGTATATTGGTTTGCTTTTCCTGGTATGATGGTTACATTAGCGGCACAGCCGGATAAAAGTAAGGCAGCTGCAATGCCGGTAAGACTAAACAGTATTTTTGATTTTTGCATATAATCTACCTATTTTTTAAATTTAAAATTAAGATTTATAGACGCATATAATAATGGAATTGGTTATTTTTTCAAAATAACAATCACGGCAGAAAGTCATATATAAACGTAAACTACACAGGCTAAAACATGTGGCTACGCGTGAATTTATTATTTATCAATATGTTATGTTGTAGTTGTGTGGCTTCTTAAAAACCATGGGCAAATTACAAAAATAACGTAGCCGCAAGCTTTAGCTTGCGTCTTCATTATTGCATACCTATATGATTTAACACATATTTTAGCGCAGGCTAAAGCCTGCGGCTACGGAATCACAATTATAATACCTCAACTTTTCTGGATATTATGTAATTGCCAATAGACTCAATTATTTAATTAAAAAAAAT
This sequence comes from Gammaproteobacteria bacterium GWE2_37_16, assembly GCA_001801285.1. Taxonomy (GTDB): domain Bacteria; phylum Pseudomonadota; class Gammaproteobacteria; order UBA9339; family UBA9339; genus GWE2-37-16. Next base: position 13,999 of record MGXG01000016.1, on the reverse strand, counting down.
ATTTAGGTTTTATCTACCCAAATCACATTTTTAAAATCATATTTGCTAGCGATTAAAATCACATCAACTAGCCACCAAACACCGAACCCGCCGATGGTTATTAACTTCAAAATACCTAATCCGATGTGTCCCATAATGAAGCGGTCAACACCGATACTGCCGAAGAAAACTGACATCAGTAAAACTAAAAGCCAATTAACACGTTTTTTTGTTGGTTTTTTTGCCATAATTTTATCCTAAATTGATTAGAAAATTCCAGAACTGATTAAATATCTCGGAAAAATCACTACGAATACCGTAGCCGTATTTAGTGTCTGTTGACATTTGTTTTTTTCGTCATGAAAACGCAATTATCAACAGACCCTAATTTCATTTTTTGCAAAATTAATGAAATGATTTGCCAGTCTCCATTTTGCCGAGCAAAATAAGGAAAGTAAAATTTATTATGCTTTTGTGGTCATGGATTCGTAGTAGCAAGCTAAAGCTTGCGGCTACGGGTTTGTTGTCGCTGGGTTGGGTTACAATATCTACGATGTTTTTAATTTTAAATTCAAAATTTCCTAACTATGTTTCTTTCCAAATACATAACCTATACTAAAAACGAAGCCACGAAATGGCCGACGCCAAATTACTGGGATGTTGCTGCATTTTGTCTTTTGTTTGGTGTAATTATTTTACTGGCATGGGGCGCGCGGCAAATGTCTTTGCCTTACCAAATTGGACAAGCGATACCAATTTCCCTCGATCCAAAATTTTTGCCCATGTACGCGTTGCGTACAGTGATGCGCATGTTTATAGGTCTTTTTTTTGCATTGCTGTTTACTTTTGTTTTTGGTACTTGGGCAGGGAAAAGTAAACGCGCCGAAAAGATAATTATTCCCGCTATCGATATTTTGCAGTCAGTGCCTGTTTTGAGTTTTCTTGCCATTACGGTTACTGGTTTTATTGCCCTATTTCGAGGCAGTATGTTGGGACCTGAATGTGCGGCGATTTTTGTGATTTTTACTGCTCAGGCTTGGAATATGGCTTTAAGTTTTTACCAAAGCGTGCGTACTGTGCCACAGGAATTACGTGAGGCGGTACGAATTTTCCATCTTTCAACTTGGCAACGTTTTTGGCGTCTTGACGTACCATTTGCCATGCCTGGACTTTTATGGAACATGATGATGTCAATGTCGGGAAGTTGGTTTTTTGTGACCGCCTCTGAGGCTTTGTCAGTTGCGAAACAAAAAATAACCTTGCCTGGAGTTGGTTCATATATTGCTTTGGCTATTTTACATGCGGATACAAAAGCCATTATTTATGCAATTTTAACGATGTTGGTGGTTATTTTGCTTTATGACCAATTTTTATTTCGACCACTTGCTCAGTGGGTGCAAAAATTTAAGTTTGAAAGTGTCGAAGATGTAACGCTGGAACAGCCTTGGGTGGTGAAACTGTTTCAGCGTACAGCTCTTTTAAATCGTTTAAGCTGGCTGTTTTCTACGATTAGCGAAAAGGTTATTACTTTGTCGCTTTTAAATCGTTCGGTGAATTACCAAATGCAGGATGAAGAGAGTAGTGAGCATAGTTGGGTGGGAGTTGTTTATAATATCGTTTTAGGAATTTTTATAGTTGGTTCTTTGGTGACTGTGACATATTTTATTGCGACAACTTTAACTTTGGCTGAGTTGCGGCATTTGTTGTTTTTAGGAGGTTGCACTGGTCTGCGTGTTATGGCATTGATTGTGATTTCTTCCTTGATCTGGGTGCCAATTGGTGTTTGGATAGGTTTTCGTCCACGCTTTGCTGCTATTATTCAACCAGTTGTACAATTTTTAGCGGCGTTCCCAGCTAACTTGGCTTTCCCGGTGGTGTTTTTGGTAATTGTTAAATTCCATCTTAATGTCGAAATTTGGGTTTCGCCATTGATGGTCTTGGGAACGCAATGGTATATTTTATTTAATGTTATAGCTGGTACAAATGCTTTACCAAAGGATTTAAAACAGGCAACAGAAACTTTTGGTGTAACTGGTTGGTTGCGTTGGCGTAAATTGGTCTTGCCAGGGATTTTTCCTTACTTTTTAACGGGCGCAATTACTGCGGCTGGTGGTGCATGGAATGCTAGCGTTATTGCTGAAGTCATTAGTTGGGGGGCTGTGAACTTGCATGCAACTGGGTTAGGTGCTTATATATTTGATGCTTCGGAAAATGGAGATTTTTCCCATGTGGTTTTGGCGACGGCTATCATGAGTTTATTTGTTATATCAATTAATCGTTTGCTTTGGCGACCATTGTATAACTTAGCTGCGGAGAGATTTGCTTTAAGGAGCTGAGAAGAAATTTAAAATTCAATATTTGAAATTCCTCAAGTTGTCGACTCCTGCGGCTTAACTTGAGGTTAGGGGTTTTTATGCCAGAAATTTTAGAATCATCTCCACCAATTATTCGTGTTGGTGATGTGAAAAAGGCGTTCAAAAAAGATCGTCAGGATATGCTCGTGCTTTCAAATGTTAATCTGGAATTGCATGAGGGCGAAATTGTTGCTTTGCTTGGTAAATCAGGTTCAGGTAAATCAACTTTACTGCGCATTATTGCCGGTTTAATTCCGCCAACTTCAGGTGAAGTGTCTTATCATGGTAAAGCGGTTTTAGGTCCTATGCGTGGTTTGGCAATGGTTTTTCAAAATTTTGCTTTATTGCCCTGGTTGACGGTTTTGCAAAATGTTGAATTGGGCTTAGAAGCACTAGGGGTGAAAAAAGATGAGCGTCGCAGCAGGGCGATACAGGCAATTGATATTGTCGGTTTGGATGGATTTGAATCGGCTTATCCGAAAGAGTTATCAGGAGGAATGTCGCAGCGCGTTGGTTTGGCGCGGGCTTTAGTCGTTGACCCTGAGGTTCTGCTAATGGACGAGCCATTTTCTGCTTTAGATGTTTTGACGGCGGAAAATTTGCGTGGTGATTTACTGGATCTTTGGCAGGCAAAAAAAGCGAAAATAAAAAATATTTTGCTGGTAACGCATAACATCGAAGAAGCGGTTTTTCTCGCGGATCGCATTTTGGTTTTTGGCAATAATCCTGGCAATGTTCGGGCTGAATTGCGGGTTGATATTCCTCATCCACGCCATAGTCAGGATCAGCGTTTTATCAGAATTGTCGATAGTGTTTATGATTATATCACTATGCCGGCTACTATGACTCCTGGTGCTGAATATCGTTACAAAAACATCACTATGGGATATCGTTTACCCAATGTGCAGGCTTCTGAAATCATTGGTGTATTGGATATGATGAATGAACCGCAATATCGTGGTCATAAAATTGACTTACCGGAATTTTCCGATGAATTACACCTCGATATTGATGATCTTTTTCCGCTTACCGAAGCTTTGGAGGTTTTACGTTTTGCTCAAGTGTCGACTGGTGATATTGAATTAAACGAAGCTGGGAAAATTTTTGCTACAGTTGATATTTTGGAGCGTAAAAAAATCTTTGCGCAACATTTGCTAAAATATATTCCACTTGCCAGTTATATTCGTCGTGTTCTCGATGAACGACCTGAGCATCATGCTTCACAAGAGCGATTTTTAGGCGAACTTGAGGATTACTTAAGTGAAGATGTCGCGTCAGAAGTGTTGCGTGTTGTTATCGACTGGGGGCGATATGCAGAGATTTTTGCTTATGATTACAATACAGGGCAGTTGAGTTTGGAGAATCCAAATTAATTATCAATTAGGGTAAATGCCCCAATTTATATTCGTGGGTTGATGGCGTATTGAAGTTTCGCATTGGCTGGGGCGCTAGGATTCGAACCTAGGTATGCTGAGATCAAAACCCAGTGCCTTACCGCTTGGCGACGCCCCAGTGAGAAACATAATTGTCATTATGAAGAATGCATATTCTGCAAGGAGTAGTCGCTTGTGTCAATCTGATTTTGATTTTTGATAAAGAAAATTGCCATCTTGATGAAAAAAAAGGAAAATAGAGAGGATATTTATGTTTATATCTGGTAATTTTAAGCTGTTAAAAAACATGCGGAAATAAATTTCCATATAAATAATATTTTCTTATAAAACAATTGGTTATTGAAAATCATGCAAAGTAAGCTCAAACAACTACTTTTCGATGCTTTAGCGGTTTTAGCGGCAGATGCCAAATTGCCAGCTGATTTGTTAGTATCTCTACCAATTCAAGTCGAACGTACGCGTAACCCTGAACATGGGGATTTCGCCAGCAACATTGCTATGTTGTTGACAAAAGATGTAGGTATGCGTCCTAGAGATTTAGCAGCATTAATTATTTCGGCATTACCAGCTTGTGCTTTGATCGATCAGGTTCTGGTTGCAGGCGCAGGTTTTATTAATTTTTATTTGACAAAAAGCGCTCAGCGGAAAGTGATAGCTGATGTTTTGCAGCTTGGTGAGAAGTATGGTTGTTGCGATATTGGTTTGGGGCAGAGCGCTATTGTGGAATTTGTTTCTTCCAATCCAACGGGTCCTTTGCATGTCGGTCATGGTCGTGGGGCAGCTTACGGCGCATCGGTTGCCGACTTATTAGAAACGATAGGTTACAAAGTGCATCGTGAATATTATGTCAATGATGCTGGTCGACAGATGCACATTTTGGCAACGAGCATTTGGTTGCGTTATTTGGAATTAAGTGGGGAGGATATTGCTTTACCAGGTAATTGTTATCGGGGTGATTATATTATTGAAATTGCACGGCGTTTACGTGTTGAATATGGAGAAAAATTACGTCGTTCCGTTGAGTTGCTTTATCAGGATTTGCCTATCGATGGTAAAGATGGCGGGGATGCGGATTTTTATATTGATGCTATGGTCGCACGTGCCAAAGACTTATTGGGTGATGATTATGAGGCGATTTTTCAGCGCGGACTGACGACAATTATTGCTGATATTCGTGAGGATTTAGAAGAATTTGGTGTGGTTTTCCAGGAATGGTTTTATGAAAGCGCTTTACATAAAAGTGGCGATGTGGCGCGCAGTATTGCCAGACTGCATGAATTGGGACATATTTACGAAAAAGATGGTGCAACTTGGTTTCGTGCTACTGATTTTGGTGACGAAAAAGATCGTGTTGTAATCCGTGAAAATGGTCAATATACCTATTTTGCTGCCGATATTGCGTATCATTTAAATAAATATGGGCGTGGTTTTGATTTGATTGTTGATGTTTTGGGTTCTGATCATCATGGTTATGCACCACGAGTGCAGGCATTTTTAAAAGCAGCCGGATTGGATGTTAGTAAATTAATTATTCCACTGGTGCAATTTGCTATTTTGTATCGCGGTAAAACTAAAGTACAGATGTCGACGCGTAGCGGGGAATTTGTTACTTTGCGTGAATTGCGCAAGGAAGTTGGTAATGATGCGGCGCGTTTTTTCTATGTGATGCGTAAAAATGACCAACATTTAGATTTTGATCTCGATCTTGCAAAGTCTCAGTCGAAAGATAATCCTGTTTATTATATTCAATATGCTCATGCTAGAGTTTGTAGCGTTTACCGTCAACTGGAAGAGAGAAATTTGGATTGGGATATGACGGAAGGATTATTGAATTTGCATTTATTGGCAAAAGAACATGAAGATGTTTTAGTGCGTTGTTTGGGGCGTTACGCAGAAGTTTTACAACAGGCAGCACTTAAATACGAACCGCATCTTGTGGCGCATTATTTGCAGGAATTGGCAAACGATTTTCACGCTTATTACAATGCCGAGCAGTTTTTGGTGGATGATGCTAAACTGCGATATGCCCGTTTATGTTTGATTGCGGCTACACGCCAGGTTCTAAAAAATGGGTTATTTTTACTTGGAGTTTCAGCACCGGAAACGATGTAATGAAAGATTACGCCAAACAATCAAATATACTTATTAAAAATAAATGTTGTCAAAAAACATCCTGCCGTTCTTCTTGTCGGGCGCAGGTAATTGTTTTTTTGTTGATTTTAGTTGTAATAGTTAGTGTGTTTCTGCTGCGAAAATGTCGCCATAGTTCTTCGGAAAATGTTGCAGTAAATGAAAAGGAGCAATCTTTGGTTGCCGCTTCCCAAGTAAAAAAAATACCTGAAAAAAATGAACATATTTTTAAAAAAAATTCTGTAAAAAGCAAAACGTTGCAAAAAGCGAAAGTTTTGGTTAATGAGGAGCAAGAACCGAAGTACGATTTTTATACTTTGCTTTCACAGCCAAAAGTGTTGTCGCAAAAATTAGCTCCGAACGTTATTGCGGATGATAAAGCTAATGACCATGATGTTAGCCAAGATGCTAGCCAATATGTGTTAAAAGTGGCAACAGTTCAAGACTCTTCTGCTTCAGAACGATGGACCAATAAGCTGTCCGCATTGGGTTTTAGTGCGGTAGTGGAAGAGAGCGATACTGGGTATCATGTGTTAATTGGACCTTATGCCACTAAACAGGAAGCAGAGATCGATCAAAAACATTTGCGAGAGAATAAAATTAAAAGTTCTTTGCAAAGGTTGAATTCTGCGTCGGAAGCCTAAATATAAAAGACAATTTGAATTTTAAATTATAAATTTTAAATGTATGTATCGCTTTGCGGTGGTTTTATTGAATTTTTGAATTAGTGAGAATAAATATGGAACAACAAAAATATCATGGTACTACGATTTTATCGGTGCGACGTGGCAATAAAGTTGCTATTGGTGGTGACGGTCAAGTTTCTTTGGGCGATACTATTATGAAAGGTAATGCGCGTAAGATTCGTCTTTTGCATAATGATAAAGTCATTGCTGGTTTTGCTGGTGGAACGGCTGATGCTTTTACTTTGCTTGATCTTTTTGAGGCTAAACTGGAAAAGCATCGCGGTCATTTAACGCGTGCTGCTGTAGAGTTAGCTAAAGACTGGCGAACGGATAAGATATTACGCAGGTTGGAAGCAATGCTTTTGGTTGCCGATAAGCGCACTTCACTGATGATAACTGGTTTAGGTGATGTTATCGAACCGGAAGGTGGTATAATGGCCATTGGTTCGGGTGGTAATTATGCCCGTTCCGCCGCCCAGGCATTGTTTGATAATACTAAGTTGGATGCAAAAGCTATTGTGGAAAAAAGTTTAACCATTGCCGCAGGTATTTGTATTTATACGAATGGTAATTTTGTCATTGAAGAAATGGCGGTGGAGAAATAAAGAAATTTTAATTAGATATGGTGTTTTATGGCTGAGAAAAAAAAGAATAATAAAGTTAGTGCAAAAGTTGTCTCGATAATTGATCCTCCGGAATGTTCGCTCGAGTTAAGCGCAGAAGCTGCTTTAACGCCGGACAAAATAGTCGAAGCTTTAGATAATTACATTATAGGACAGGATGAGGCTAAACGCGCTGTAGCTATTGCTTTGCGTAATCGTTGGCGCAGATCGCGTGTGAGCGAAGATTTACGCAAGGAAATTAAGCCGAAGAATATTTTATTTATTGGTCCAACAGGATCAGGTAAAACCGAAATAGCGCGGCGTTTGGCGGATTTTGTTCAAGCTCCCTTTCTGAAAGTAGAAGCGACTAAATTTACTGAAGTTGGTTATGTTGGTCGTGATGTGGAATCGATTATACGCGAATTAATGGATACCGCGATTAAACAGGCACGTGAAAAGGAAAAAATAAAAGTAAAAGATCGTGCAGCGGAGGCAGCTTTGGAGAGGGTTTTGGATGCGTTGATTCCGCATTCTGATGATACAAGCGCTGCTACAACGCGAGATTTATTTCGTAAAAAAATTCTGGAAGGATCGCTTGATGATAAGCAAATAGAAATCGAAGTTGCCTTGCCAACTGTTGGTGTGGAAATTATGGCGCCACCTGGGATGGAGGAAATGACGAGCCAATTACAGGGCATGTTTTCTAATTTGTCCGGCAGTCGTACGAAAAAGAAGAAAATGAAAGTTAAAGATGCTCTGAAGTTGCTTGATGATGAAGAGGCTTTGGCGCTTTTGAATGAAGAAGAAATTAGAAACAAGGCACTATTTAACGTTGAACAAAACGGTATCGTTTTTATCGATGAAATTGATAAGGTTGTAGAAAGGGCGCATACCAGTGGACCTTCGCGTGAGGGCGTGCAACGCGATTTATTGCCGTTAGTTGAAGGCTGTTCGGTTTCTACCAAGTATGGTATGGTTAATACCGACCATATTTTGTTCATTGCTTCGGGGGCATTTCATTTATCCAAACCGTCGGATTTAATTCCTGAATTGCAAGGACGTTTTCCGATTCGGGTAGAGTTGAAGGCATTGACAGCGGATGATTTTGTTAGGATTTTAACGGAACCAAAAGCCTCTTTGACTGAGCAATATGTAGCTCTTTTGGCCACCGAAGGAGTAGAGCTGCTTTTTGCCGAAGATGGAGTTTTGCGTCTTGCCGAGATTGCTTATCAAGTTAATGAACATACAGAAAATATTGGAGCGCGTCGTTTGCATACAGTTTTGGAGCGCTTACTGGAAGAAATTTCTTTTACAGCGCATCAGCTTAAAGGTAAGGGTAAAAAAGCTCCGATAATTAACGCTTCATATGTGGACAAACGTTTGGCGCATTTGGTTGAAGATGATGATTTGAGTCGATCGATATTATAATTTCAAAAATTATGAAAACGTAGCCGCAGGCTTTATTCTGCGATATATTATATTATAACTTACGCAGACTAAAGTCTGCGGCTACGGTCTGCAGCTACGGTCTGCGGCTACGGTCTGCAGCTACGGTCTGCGGCTACGGTCTGCAGCTACGGTCTGCGGCTACGGTCTGCAGCTACGGTCTGCGGCTACGAAATCGTTATTAATGCAAATTATTCAGTAACGCCATTTTGAATTATAAATGTTAAAGTTCAAAAATAATGCGTTTATTTAAAATTTAACACTTAAAATTCAACATTTATTAAATTATGGCAATAATCCAACATCCAAAATTCACCAATTTTCACCAAGTGCAACATCCTTTATTGCAACACAAGCTTTCTATCTTGCGTGATGTACATACAGATACCAAGGAATTCAAAGAGTTGATTAATGAGATCACGTTACTTTTGGCTTATGAAGTGACGCAGGATTTGCCAATGACAATGCAGATGGTGCAAACGCCATTGGAAACTTGCGAACAACCAATTTTGGCTGGTAAAAAACAAGTTATTTTGCCGATTTTGCGAGCTGGAATTGGTATGGTTGAGGCTTTTTTAACTTTGATGCCTTCGGCGCGGGTTGGGCATATTGGTCTTTTTCGTAACGAAGAAACCCTACAACCGCAGCTTTATTATTTTAAAGTACCTGTGCAAAGTGAAGATCGCCAGTTTTATATTTGCGATCCTATGCTTGCTACTGGTGGTTCGGCAGTAGCGGCAATCTCGAAACTAAAAAATATCGGGGTGCAGAAAATTACTTTTGTCTGTATTGTCTCAGCGCCAGAGGGAGTGGAAAGATTATTTAAAGAACATCCTGATGTGCCAATTTTTTCTGCGAGTCTTGATCGTAAACTTAATGAGTACGGCTATATTTTACCAGGTCTTGGTGATGCTGGAGATAGAATGTTTGGGACGAAGTAAACATTGTAGCTGCACTTCACGTAGTCGCAAGCCCGTAGCCGCAAGCTTTAGCTTGCGTATCAAATTTGGCAAAGGTTTTGGATTATTTATGGATTTTGATTTGGTTTGTGGGTTTTCACAGTACTATGTGAAACTTGATATTTGGATATTGTTGATCTCGCAAGCTGAAGCTTGCGGCTACGTTATCTTAAGGAGTTACGAACTGTAGTAATCCTCTTAACTCGTTCTTCATGTAAAGCTTTTTTCAATTCCTCGCCGGTTAAACCGCGTTCAGCAAAGATTTTTCCTGAAACTTGTGCGGCAATTTGGTGGATATTGTTTAAATGTTGTATTTCTTTAGAGGGAATTTTCGCAGAATAACTTTCGCAGGCTAATAAAAATTGTTGAAATTTGTCTTTACGACGAAAGGCGTCCAGTTTTTCTAGTAGTTGCACTAATTGTTCGGTATTGAGCTTTAGTGCGTGATGAAAGTCGTTTTGATGATTTATGACACTGATTGCTAAATCACTATATGTGCGTGGTGTCCGTAGGCGACGGTAAAGATTTTTTGCTGTTTCTTTGTCTAAATCGTGCAGCATAGTGGCGAAACGGACACAACCTTCAGGGCTAAGTGTGGTTGCGATGTGTAATGCTTTCAAGGCATTTTCTAAATGCGGTGAAATTTCTGGCATTAAAATAGCCAATGCGCCGCAATCTTTTAAAACTTGAAAAAAACGCCAGGGGCATTTTTCCGTTAAGGCGCGTGCTAATTCTCGCCAAATTCTTTCGGTAACCAATGCTTCAATTTCACCGGCAGCGACGATTTTTTGCATTAGTTTCATGGTTTCAGGATGAATTTCAAAATCACCAAAACGAGCGGCAAAACGGGCAACACGTAAAACACGCAATGGATCTTCGGTAAATGCTGGGGATACGTGGCGTAAAATGTGATTTTTTAAGTCGCTTTGTCCATCGTGGAGATCAATTAATTGTCCATCTAAAGTTTCTGCCATAGCGTTGATAGTCAAGTCGCGACGTTTTAAGTCTTCTTCCAAAGTTACATCAGGAGTTGAATGGCAAGTAAATTGTGTATATCCTTTGCCAGTTTTGTGTTCTGTGCGAGCTAGTGCGTATTCTTCGTGTGTTTTTGGGTGTAAAAAAACCGGAAAGTTTTTGCCAACTTGCCTGTAACCCAAAGAGAGCATTTTTTCAGGTGTGCCGCCGACTACGACAAAATCCCGTTCTTTCACGGGTTCGTCTAAAAGTTTATCGCGTACTGCACCGCCAACTAAGAAAATTTGCATAGAAATTTCTCAAAAAAAATGATTTTGCTGTTGAGGAGAACGCGTAGTCGCAAGTCATAACCACAGGTTCGTAGTCGCAAGCTGTAGCTTGCGTTTTATTCCGATTTTAGTAATTGAACGGGATCCATCCCCCGCCCTAGCATCAGTATAGAACGCAAAATTTTTTAGCGCAATACCGTAGATAATACTGTATTGTAAAAACAAAATTTCCTTTCTAAAATGATGCTAGGGCGGGGGATGGATCCCGTGTGTGTGCCACAAATTATTTGCTAAAATTAAAGTATGTGCGATATTCAATGCGCAAGCTAAAGCTTGCGGCTACGGACTTGTAGCTACGTTATTCTTGTTATGTGTCTTGAGAAGCTATCAAGTTTAAATATAAAACATTGATTTATATAGTTATTTAATTTACATGTCCGATATCATGCCAAGTAACAAGCCATGCGAAATTTAAAATGCAACAATAATTCACATTCTAATAATCCACAGCAGCTTGCCGCCGATATTAAAACATGGGGTAGGGAATTGGGTTTTGCACAAGTGGGCATTACGGATGTCAATCTGAAAGATCAGGCGCAATATTTTTCCCAATGGCTTTTGAAAAAAAACCATGGTGCAATGGAGTATCTGATGAAGAATCAAGAGTTGCGCTATGAGCCGGCACTTCTTATGTCAGGTGTTAAAAGTATTATTGTTTGTCGCATGAATTATCCGGTTTCGAGATGTGATGAACTTGCAGGTTACGGTGAAATTGCCGCTTACGCAAAAGGACGCGATTACCATAAAACGATGCGAAAAAAACTACAGTTATTGGCAAAAAAAATTTCCCAGGTAGTAAGTGGTTGTGATTATCGAGTTTTTTGCGACAGCGCGCCCGTGCTGGAAAAAGCTTTAGCGGTTAAGGCTGGTTTGGGTTGGATTGGTAAAAACAGTCTGTTAATCAATGAACAAGATGGCTCATATTTTTTTCTTGGTGAAATTTATCTTGATTTGTCCTTGCCGGTTGATCAACCTTTGGTAAGTAGTTGTGGTGCATGTCGGCGTTGTCTTGATGTTTGCCCAACTAAAGCTTTGCAAGGAGATGGCTGTATGCTGGATGCAAGGCGTTGTATCGCTTATTTAACGATTGAATATAAAGGTATTATTCCCTGTGATTTGCGTCCTTTAATTGGAACGAGGATTTTTGGTTGCGATGCTTGTCAACAGGTTTGTCCATGGAATCAGATAATATCGATTGATCAGGAATCGATTTTGGTTTTTAAGCAGCGTTTTTCGGCATTGCGTTTAGTTGATTTATTTTTATGGACAAAAGAGCAGTTTTTAGAACGAACGGCGGGGACGGTGTTGCGCCGTATTGGTTACGAGGGCTGGCTAAGAAATTTAGCGATTGCGTTAGGTAATGCCCCCGTTTGCGCTGAACACAGGGTTGCTTTGCAGGCGCGCATTGACTGTGAGTCTGAGTTAGTGAGGGAGCATGTGTGTTGGGCTTGTGATCGAATAAATGCGGGTCAGTAGTCACAGGCTTCGGTCTGTGTGGTTAATATTTAAGCATGTTTATTTTGGCGCAATTTTGTATAAAATAACATCTGCAAACGAAGGTAAATAGTGAGGTTAAACCTATAAGTTTGCGCCAATTATAAAACACAGGTTAAAGTTTTGTGATTATGGGTGCATTTTTAAAAAAACTGAAATTTGATTTTAAATTACATAGTGTTATACTGAAAAAATCAGTTTTGTAGTTTATTTCTGATTAATATCTATCCTAAAGAGAATCACTATGATTAAATCCGAACTTGTCGTTCGTATAGGGAAAAAGTTTCCTCAGTTACCTGAAAAAGTAGTTACAATGAGTGTCAACATGATTGTTGATACGATGAGTGAAGCTTTAGCTGATGGACAACGTATCGAAATCCGCGATTTTGGTGGGTTTGCCTTGCGTTATCGCGCTCCGCGCAATGCCCATAATCCCAAAACTGGTACAAAAGTATTCACCCTGCCTAAATACACCCTTCACTTTAAACCCGGCAAAGAAATGCGTGAACGGGTTGACGCCAATAAGAATAAGCCAGTTGCTGTAGTATCGTAGTTGCCATTTCGTGGTTACCATTTCGTAGTTACCATTTCGTAGCCGCAAGCTTTAGCTTGCGAGGTTGAACTGGCGCGAAATTTCTGAAACAGTTACCATGAAATTATTACACTTTAAGATTGCTTTAATGCGTTTTGGGGCATTTTGTGCTATACTTCACGTGTAAATAGGAAGTTAATTGGTAAGTTGTTTACTTAAACCATTATAAAATTATCATGGATGTATTCGGAGAAAATTATGTCAACATCAACACCAGAGCCTTTTTCTACAACTCCAGTTTTGTCCTCCGTACCCATAGTTCCAAATCTAACTAAATTAGTAGTAGAAGAAGCAACGCAGCAGATCTTAAGTCGTGGCTTAGATGGTTTGGTTGATTACGTGGATGAGCAGAGTAAACATCGGCAAGTTTCACGATCTATAGAGGTGGGAACTTTTTTAGCTAAGTTGAGTGACAATACTCTGAATGTTGGTAAAAAACCAGTATTTTTACATGAGGGAGATAACACCAAAGACCAAGGCATATGTTTTCCTCCTGGTTATGAACAAGGTAAGACAATTTATTTTGTTGGTGATTTGCATGGTGACATTGTTTCTTTAAAGGCTATTTTGCAACAGACCAATTTTTTCACGGATCCAAACGTGGAGTTAATTTTTACTGGCGATTATGTGGACCGTGGGGCAGAAAGTTTAGAAACTTTAACTTATCTTTTGAAGCTGCGAGAGCTTACTGGGCAACGCGTTACTTTGTTACGTGGAAATCATGAGCAGAGTATGAGTTCCTTGGCGGATCATGAGAAATTTCCGCTATTATTTGAAACCAGGACGGATGATAGAATAGATTTTGGTCAGAACGATTGGGAGCATCCTAGCAGGTTCTCAAAGAGTGGGATGGAGAAATTAGATAAATTTCAAGCAAATCTTCTATCAATTTTACCAGTAATTGCGGTTGGTGGTGTAACCAATGCGAGATGGGCTGCTGTGCATAGTTCTTTTGGTGGGACAGCAGAAAAACCTAATCCTGTTAGTCATGCAGTTGGATCTACTTGGAGTGATCCTAGTGATAGGAAGATGGCTGCTGCTGGTGTTAGCATAATGCCT
>MGXG01000015.1 GCA_001801285.1 Gammaproteobacteria bacterium GWE2_37_16 | reverse complement strand
AAAGCTAAAATTTTTAATGAGGAGTAATTAATATGCAAAATTTCATTTTTTACAATCCGGTTAAGATTTATTTTGGTAAAGGACAAATTGCCGCATTGGCAGGGGTTCTTCCTAAAAACAGCAGGATTCTTTTGACTTACGGTTATGGCAGTATCAAAAAAAATGGGGTTTACGATCAGGTAATGCAAGCTTTGGCGGGCTATGATGTTAGCGAATTTGGCGGCATCGAACCAAATCCAAGTTATGAAACTTTGATGCAAGCTGTAGGAATTGTGCGTGATAAGAAAATTGATTTCATACTGGCAATTGGTGGCGGGTCAGTTATTGATGGTACTAAATTTATTTCTGCCGCTGCGCATTTTAAGGGTGAACCGTGGGATATTTTAACCAAGCAGGCTGAGTTTAATGAAGTTGTACCGTTTGGTTGTGTGTTAACGCTACCAGCTGCAGGCTCGGAAATGAATTGTGGTGCAGTAATTAGTAGAAAAAGTTCCCGCGATAAATTAGTTTTTGGATCACCTAAAATTTTTCCAAGATTTGCTATTTTGGATCCCGCAGTAACTTTTAGTTTATCACCACGCCAAACCGCTAACGGTATTGTTGATGCTTTTGTGCACGTTTTGGAGCAATATTTAACTTACCCTGTTAATGCTCCTTTACAGGATCGTTTTGCAGAAGGTATTTTATTGACGCTAATCGAAGAAGCGCCAAAAGTTTGGCGTAAAGGTGATGATTTGGATGCACGTGCCAACATAATGTGGTGTGCAACCATGGCTTTAAATGATTTGATCGGAATGGGTGTGCCGCAAGATTGGACAACACATAGATTGGGGCATGAAGTAACGGCATGTTTTGGACTTGATCATGGACAATCTTTGGCGGTTCTTTTGCCTAATGTTTTACAAGTTAGACGTGTGCAAAAACATGAAAAGTTATTGCAATACGCGGAACGTATTTTTGGTATAAAACAGGGCGATGAAGATGTTCGTATAGATGCAGCAATTACTAAAACTCGTGAATTTTTTGCCAGTTTGGATATGAAATTGCACTTGCGTGATTACGCAATTGATGAAACCGCGATTCCTGTCTTACTTGAGCAGTTGCAACGACATAGCTTAACTGGTCTTGGCGAGCGAGGTGATATTGACTTAAATGAAAGTGAGAAGATTTATCGGGCAAGTCTTTGATTATAAACAGCTTATTTTAACTTGTTTTAAAGTGAAGATTAACATTCTCCACTTCTACGCGTTGTGTCCACTAAATTGTAGCAAGATCACTTCTCGAAAACGATTGAAAAACCCCAAAAGATACCGTAGTCGCAGGTTTTAACCTGCGCGGACGGTAACGCGCGTATGTTTTTGTTTTGTGTAATATTGGATAAACCCCAAAAACCCGAATCGGAAATAAAAAGCATATCAATAAACACGAAATTTGCGCCAATTTGATATCGCAAGCTAAAGCTTGCGGCTACGGGCTTGCGGCACTGGTTTGTTGCGGCTATTATGGTTATTAACTAGGTGGCAAAACTGTGTAACGATATGCGCAGTCCGCTGGATCGCCTCTGGTAGATTCGCACCACTGACCATCAGGTGTATTATTACCAAGCACTTTATCAACTACCCTGTTGTTATTTACTGCTTCCCTAGATACGTAGTTTCTTGCATATAAACTTCTTTGCATTACGTAGTCACATACTATTTTATTGCCTTGGGGTTCGCTTTCTGGAAACAATAAAGCGGTGCCGCGAAAGTGATCATAATACATTGGATCTGGTGTGTGTGGTGAACATCTGCCTTCAGGGTCACTCGAAACAAATGTGTATGTCATATGAGGGTCTTCAGTAAAGCTAGGAATTGGTGTGCTGCAGGGAATAGCTGACTCACTTGGATATTTCTGACACATGAACTTAATTCGATAAAAACCAAATTTGCCACTATCATCTTTAATTTCGGCTTGTTCTAAATCAGTATCACCCTCGCCATTGTAAACTATAAGTTTTGGTTTTCCGTATGGAGGATGCGATGGTGTGGTAGTAGAAAAAGTCGTTGCCGAGGTTTGTTGGAGATAACTTTCTGCATCATCAAATTTTACGGTAGCTCTGTCGGCAAAATTAAAATTAGTGGCTATATGAATGTTTAATGTTTCTCCACCATGATTAACCATAGCTGCTGCTGGGTAACTGGATTGATATTGGTGATCATTGCCTTGAAAATCTCCATGTGCTGCATCGAAATGAGGAGTTACAAAAACTATTGGTTTGGTTTTGGTGCAAACATCTAGTATGGAATCTGGTTTATCACCTATGCGCAAACAAATATCAGCTGTAGCTGTTTTAGATGCCTCATCATGAGTTTTTTTTAAAATTGCTTTAATTTTGATTTGTGTATCATTTGGAATGACATAGTCTGGTATGTCTTCTGTGCTAGTTGCTGCTTCACCATAACGCAAATAGACTCCTTTTACAACGGTAAAGCTCCGTCCCGTGAGGATAATTGGCGAAGATGCGGGTAATTTCCCTCCACCGCTTAAAACAGGGATTTGCCCAGTTGTGTTATGCATATTAATCTCGCGATTTTGTGCATATAGCGTAAAAGGCAAGGTAAGTAGTAGTCCTAAAGTAAGCGTTTTTGTCATCATGTTGGTTTGCCAATGCTACTTCCAATTAATTTTATGTTTATAATATCGCACATGGTGGACATCAGGAAGAATTTTTTGTTAATAGAGGTGAATTTTCCGTACTATTAAGTGAACTGCTTGGTGTATAAGTAATTGAGGAATGGTGCTGGTCTTGGTTGCAGTTAAGACTATGAAGGACGACGGCAGCACCAGAGTTTTTGGGCAATGCAGAATGCTGTGTGTTGGGGCTGGGGAAAAGCCGTCTTGGCGAATGGTGGGCAGCTGAATTTAATGAGTCATTTGAGCTCGAGGAAGAACTTGAACTTGATGAAGAAGAGGCTACAGCATGTAGCTTGACAAGAGCGCTTTTAGTACTTTCTTGTTCACGGCGATTTTTAGAAGAGCTATATGTGCTTTTTATAACTTCTAATAGTATAGTAAACAGACCGATAGCTCCTTGCATTGAGTAGCGCAAAAGAGGATTATAGTCTAAGCAATATGTTGTAGCTGCGTTTCCTAGAAGAACCGCAACTTTGCCACCGCAATCGCAATCTACTACAGGAATAATTTGACCATCAGGTGCACGACAAATGCGATTGCTGTCAAAGTCTCTTTGTGCTTTAGTAATGACAGTAAGATCTCTTATTGGCGCGTAAGTATAGTCACTATAACGGGGTAGGCTGGTTATATATGCAAGACCACCAAAAACCGTCCCCATAACTACTTCAGGCAAAACCTCATCTTTGATTGTAGACCAATATTTTTGGCGGCAAGTTGGTTGTATAACTGTTAAAGGATTAGATGCAAGCATAATAGCACCATTTTCTGCTTGATGTTGGCTATTTGTTGATTGTGTGGTAGATGGACGAAAGCAACTATTAATAATGAATAAACGTATTGTAATATTCAGCATTGGTAAAACAAAGATTAAGAATGCAGACGAAGGTTTAATAAATTCCAAAAAGTTAAACTTATCAAAAGCTGATATTAGCGTTAAAATAACTTGATCAAGCATTCCGGGCTGCTCCTTATAATTAAGGCACATTTCACTATGCGATAAGTCTGGGGGGCAAAAAATGTCCATTCCCGTTCTTATTATTGTCTGTGTAGAGTTTGTTGCTAATAGATTTGTTATGAAATTTTGCGCTAAGGTAAGGCTAAAATATGCCAGTAATTCACCACCAGCAATGGGCCAGATTTTTTTACTTGCTAGCTTAAGTTTAGCTAATTTTTCATTTGTATGTGTGTTTTCTTCTTTTTCTGAAGGTATTATAGTTTCTGGTAACTTTTGTAAACTCGGGACTTTTGGATTAGTTAAACCTATAAGTGATCGTAAGAGGTTTTTTAGGCGTTGAGGGAGGGTGGTAAATTGTGTTCTAAACTCATCAGAATATTTATCTATTACTGGATATTCAGAAAACAGGTAAACGCTAACCATATTGGCAAGTCCTATAATTCCTCCCCCCATGCAAATTGTGAGCATTTGAGTGATGGTGGTATATTCGTGCATATCGCTGTCGGCTTTGGCAATATCGAATACCGTGCGATAAAATCCGAAAATAGTGGTAGCTGTGACAAAGCCTAGGTTTAATAAAGTATCAAGGCTAATGGCTGCTACACATGAAGCATCCCAAATCTTCTCTCGGAGATTTTTTTGCTCATTGTATTTCTTTAGTTTTTGTTGCTCAGGATTAAACATTTTATCCCAGGGGTTTTTAATATCCAAAGCGGTGATAGTACATTTAATGCCTTGTGAGGCGGCGAGTGTAGCTAGTTTAGGACCCAAAAAAATCCATACAAGAGCACGTATTATGTTAGGATCAACATGACTTAATTCCTTAACGAAACCATCAACGGTTTGTCCTGATTGAACAATTGCATATGAGGCGCTACCGACTGTAGAAGCTGCTCCAAAAAGAAGACCACGTACTAAATCCCAACCTTTTGGCATTTTGGAGATTTTGTCGCGTAAATCTCTGATATTAAATATAGGTAAAAACTGGAAAGCTAGACCAGACCCAGCTGCAGAAGCAGCTAAAATACTGAATAACGACCATTTGAAAGATGGGGTATGGTCGTAGTAGTTTTCAGCTTTAGCATCTGGTGAAAATATATCTATTATTTGACAAAGTGATCTGGCGGAGAATCCGCCATTAGCACCATCTAAAATCATGCTCAATACTGTTAGGAAAGCCATGCCAGAGTTGTAAATAGTGAAAAATGTATCCTTTAATCCATAATTTCCGCCAGTTTTTAATAGTTTTGGCAAAAACCAAGAAGTTTGTTCCCGTATTTTAGCTAAAGCATTATTCATTGCGCTACCACGTGTCCATAGTGTATCAAACGTATTTGAGATAAAAAAGGCAACCATTAG
>MGXG01000014.1 GCA_001801285.1 Gammaproteobacteria bacterium GWE2_37_16 | reverse complement strand
AATTTCATTTACCAGTTTTTACTTTTATCGATACTCCCGGCGCTTATCCTGGCATAGCCGCGGAAGAGCGTAATCAGAGTGAAGCGATTGCTCGTAATTTACTAGTTATGTCAAAACTAAAAACCCCGATTATTTGTACTGTGATAGGAGAGGGCGGCTCAGGAGGGGCTTTGGCTTTAGGGGTTGGTGATCGAGTTCTTATGTTGCAATATAGTATATACGCTACAATTTCTCCTGAAGGATGTGCTTCTATTTTGTGGCGCAGCCAGGATAAAGTTAATGAAGCAGCCGAAGCGATGCAACTTACTGCTGAACATCTTTATAGGTTGAAATTAATTGAGCAGATTGTTTTGGAACCATTGGGTGGGGCACACCGCGACCCAGACACTATGGCTGTTAACCTGAAAAAAACTTTACTGGATAATGTACTGCTTTTAGAACAAATGCCTTTAGCGGAACTTTTAACGAAACGTTATCAGCGACTACTCTCATTTGGCAGATAAAAAATCATTAAACCACGCACAAAATCACCGATCTTACAAGAAAAGATCGGTGATGGAAAATAGGATATTAAAGACATTTTAGCTTGGCGAACTATTGATAGAATGATTGTGTGCATGATCACTATGTTTTTCTACTGTTTGGGCTGAGCGATTACTATGATTGAAGAGGGAGTCTAAACCTTTACCAAGAAGTGAACCGACAGGTGAAACAACAGTTGTAATAGCACGAGCTAGACTTGTGGCTGTTTTTGCTTCTGGTATAGCTAATCCAATTATTGTTCCAGCTACTGCACAAGCGTGACATGCTGTCTGCCATGGTTTTCTGTTAATCAAATCTGTTGCAGCCAATACTGAATTATCTACGATATACAAAAGATCTTTTACTGAATCACTCACCAAGTCATAACCAAATGCTGTCGATATTTTAAATACTGCCCAAGCAGTTGCCGGTAGATCATGTCCTAGAAATTTCGCCCATGCTATTCTTTTGCATTCGGGAGAGTCACTGATAGCTGATGCGTTAGAAGCTGCGTTTATTAAAGGGGTGGCTTCACCTGTTTCCTGTCCACTAATGGTATTTTTAATGGAAGACGTTGTTGTCGCTGTATAAAGTTGTATTAAAGCCCCCGTTAACTGTGTGCCGGCATTTATTATACTAAATGTTTGTTGCAATTCCGGTGCTATAGTAACGTCATACCTCTTTGCTGCTTCAAGAAGAAGTGGTAATGAGCGACCTACGTCCTTTGCGTATCCTGTTACAAGGTCAGTATTTTTTCGAACTGGAGTATCTAACATTTTTACCTCTTTCATTGATTTTTTGGTTTTTTAATTGATAACAAAAGCTAAACAATGTTTTTGTGTGGGAAAACTGAAAATATATAATCAAAAATGATGCTCCCCGCAGCACAAGCTGCAGGGTATCTTTATCTGTGGGTTTTAATTCTGTCGAAGCAAGCTTCGGGGAGTTAGACCCACTGAGATTAATTATGTATTTATATTCATTATAATGAACTATATTGAAAGTAGACACAAAAAGTTGGTAAAAAAAACTTCAATTTATTGAAATTATTAATATATTATTAAATGATCACAAAGTTTTGGTAGCTCACCAGAATAAGTAGTTGATAATGATGGGCACCACCCAAAGATAACGTAGCCGCAGGTTTTAACCTGCGCGGACGATTTGCCCCCAAGCTAAAGCTTGTGCGGCTACGAGCTTGTGACTATTGTTTTGAGCTATTGCTTGGGGGCTGTTGCTGGTGGGAGTTACGAATTGGTTTTATGAATCAGAATTAAAACCGTGATTATCACAATAATCACGGTTATGGTGTATCCCAACTACTCTTCTATTATCCTATTTTTGCACTAACACTCTAGTTGGAATTATCTTTTTATATAACGGTGCCCTTGATCGGCCTCTGCAAAATCTATCCTACCTAAGGTTCTGCCGATAGTAACCGTTTTAGGTTCCTTGCGAGCGTAATTAAAGTTTTCGTGTAAACCTATATTTACAATATTGATTACTGGTTTGCGTCCTTGTCTTTTGGCGCTCGCTACATCATCTTCGGCTTCCCACATTACAACATAAGTAAGACCGTGAGCGTTCGTTAGATGGCAATGACACATATCATTACGGTCATCAGGCTGAATGGCAAAGTTATAATTTAAATCACCAGGTTCCTTATATCCTGTTAAACGCGGACCATATTTTTCTAAAGCACGAAACAAAGCATTAACTCTTACAAAACATTGTTTATCTATATTTCCGCCCAGATCTTCCCTTCTTTGAGGCGCCTGCCCTTTTAACAAAAAATCTACAAATTTAGCGATATTTGGTGATCTATATACACACCAATTAATTTCATGGCTATCAGTTTTATGACCAAAAAAATCGCTTTTTGGTGGACTACTTATCGGTGGACTATGTAACATAATGTAATTATTTTTTTAAAGGTGTAATTTAATAAATGGGCAGTATAAAAATACTGCCTATTTATTGTGAATTTTGAAATTATATAAAGATTTTTTTAAAAATTAAGGCACTCTACCCTAATTAAAGCCTAGGATTTATTTATGTTTTAGCACAGATTAAGTTTGTGTTCCTTATAAAATCTTCAAGTATGTTTGGTTCGAGAGGTTCTGGGCTAGGATTAGTAACCACGGAAAGTTCAATTTCATTTTGGTTTAAATGAATTCCTAAAATTTCCGCCATTTCTTTAGCGTTTTTTAGAGTGTCTTTGTGTATTCTTAATAATTCTACCGCTGTATAGTTGGTTGGTTGAGATTTATCACCAAGCTTCTGATTTATATGAGTTAGAATAGTATGTGCTAGAGGATCATGTTCCAAAATGGCACATAACAATTCAGGGCTGTCATTTAAAATGGCATAATGTATAGCTCTATAACCATTACTATAGACCCCTGTCATTAAAGCACCCGCATTTAATAATGCTACCGCTGCGCTTAATGCTCCTTCGCTGTTTATATAGCGTGCTGCTTCTAAAAGTGCAATGCTGTAAGCCTTTAGGTCGTCTTCGGTTGTTATGCCACATCTAGTAGCTATTTCAGCTACCGTATTCCATCCTCTCCACTCTGCAGCTTCGGTTATCTGTGTAGCGACAGAATTCGCTGGGGTAGTGGAATATGGTTGAAAAA
This sequence comes from Gammaproteobacteria bacterium GWE2_37_16, assembly GCA_001801285.1. Lineage (GTDB taxonomy): Bacteria > Pseudomonadota > Gammaproteobacteria > UBA9339 > UBA9339 > GWE2-37-16. Next base: position 3,300 of record MGXG01000014.1, on the reverse strand, counting down.
ATGTTATTGGTTTTGGCATTTCTATTCTCCTGAAAGTTTATTTTTAAATTCTTATTTTGAATAAGTTATTACAAGTATATCATCTTAATGTTAAATAATTATTAAAGATGATTAAGCCATTATTAAGATAAAAAATAATATTAAACTTTGTGTAAAAGAAAAATATTATTTTGATAAAAAGTAATTGTTCAAAAGCATGAGATAGAAAATCCTCATCTTTTTGTATTAGCTTAAAATATTTAAACAAACCAAACAATACCGTAGTTTTAACGCATAGCTCTAACGCCAATCACCCGTAAATGACTACTAACAAAACCATCTTCCATGTTGTTTTTCCAAATCTAAAAGAAACGCTTTTAATTGTAACCCACCGGCAAAACCAGTTAATTCACCATTACTACCGATTACGCGATGACAAGGAATTATAATGGAAATGGGGTTAACCCTATTGGCTCCGCCTACAGCGCGACAAGCTTTGGGCGATCCGATTTGTCCTGCAAGTTCCGCATAACTCATGGTTTTACCATAAGGAATGGTTTGCAAACCCAGCCAAACTTTTTCTTGAAAACTTGTTCCATGTACTTCTAGCGGTAAATTAAAAATCTGTCTTTTGCCTAAAAAATATTCATTTAACTGTTTTTCTGCTTCCTGAAGGACTGGATGGTTTTTGTCCATTTTTGCAGTTTGAATATTAACTCGCCCAAGGATTTCATTTTCCCAAAGCGTAGCAAGCAAGTTTTTATTATTGGCAATGATAGTTAACTCCCCTGCTGGAGTTTTTATTGTTTTAAAAATGTTGGTCATAATATGGTTTACCGGTTTCATGTGAATTAAATTGCTATATTTATCAACAGGTTATTTCCTTACAGTAAAAGATACAAATCATCGCGCAGCTATACATTCTTTCATCTCTTCATTAATTTAATTCCACTTTCCTTGAAATTAAATTATTCCAAACCGCCTAAAAACAGGTACCTTGATAAAATCAATAATTACAAGATAAAACACTACTAATGAAAATAAAGCAGCAACAAATAACGAGCTAATTGCTGTCATTAAAATACCTTGGGTGGCTAAAACACTTACAATTAATATATCCATTAAAGAGCTAAATAATAACCATTTCCCTGGCATGGAATGCCAGATATGTTTGCGTTCCCTGACTAAATAAATATTGCCCTGCCCTGTAAATACTAACAGTAAAAATGTTATAGTTTGTAATTGGTCTAAGGGTAAATGCAAAAAATTACGGCTAAAGAAAAATACTGCAAAAGCTAGCAGCAACATCAAAACTGCTAAAACTCCTGAGCCGAGCATTAAATTAGGAATGCGCCAACTTTCAGGCTTTGGTGAAAAGGGTACATTGTCAGTGGCAATTGACATAGTCATGAAATCGTTGGCAAACAATAAAAGTACCATCAATAGAGGCGTAATCACTAAAGTTTTGGTGAAAATCACGCCTAAACTTAAGAAAATAGCGATTTCAAAACTTTTCAAAATTTTATTGAGGATATAGGTTAGCATGCGTTTATGAATGCTGCGGCTAATTTCAACTGCTGCACGAATTCCTGATAAACCTTTATTCGTTAATACAAGCGAAGCTGCGGCTTTGGCTACGTCAGTTGCATTAGCTACCGCAATGCCAACCTCAGCTTGTTTTAGTGCTGGAGCATCATTAACTCCGTCCCCTGTCATCCCTGTTACATGTCCCTCCCCCTGTAAAGCTTGTACTAAATTAAATTTATCTTCGGGAAAAAAACCAGCAAAAACATCACATGCATAAACTTTTTCACTTGTGGTGATAATTTTTTGCTGCAACATGTTTTGATGACAAACACGTTTACCTATGCCGACTTGTTCCGCAACTGCTTGGGCGGTAACTAAGCCATCTCCAGTTACCATTTGAATCTGTAATCCTAAATCTTTTAGGTTTTGAATCATCTCTTTTGAATCCGTGCGAGGTGGATCATACAAAGCTAAAATTCCAACCAATTCGTATTGTATTTGCGAATTCTGCTGTTCTTTACCGATTGCTACAGCTAAAACCCGATAACCATGTGCTGCCATTTGCTCAGCGTCTTGTGTAAGGTTGGAAGATTTTGGAAGTGTATTGGCAACAGTTTCTGGGGCTCCTTTTATCACATGAAAAATTTTATTGTCCTTTTTGAAGGTCGCTTTAGTGCATTTTTGTGTTGGATCAAAAGGAGTAAAGGTTAATTTTTCAGGTAAGGAAGCAAGTAAACCGCGTGAATTGGCAGCGACAAAAAATGCCAAATCTATAGGATCTTGTGTTGCTTCATTAGATGCCAAAATGGCAAATTGTAGCAAATCTTCGTTAGAATAAGGTTGATAAGAACGTAAATCAGCTAATTCCAATTTATTGCGTGTTATGGTACCAGTTTTATCCAAGCAAACATTATCCATTACAGCTGCCTCTTCAATGGCTGACAAACGCGTCACCAAAACGCCTAATTTTGCTAATTGTCGCGCACCAAGAGCGGTTGCTAAAGTAAATGTTGCAGGTAAAGCAACTGGGATGGCGGCAACCAACAAAATCAATACAAAAGGAATAACATCAACTATGGGTAAATTAACAAAAAACGCATAAGCAAATACCAATGCAGCTAAAACCCCATCAATAGCCACTAAATATTTAACTATGGTGAAAATAATGTTTTTGATATGGCTTTTGTTTTCAGCGGTTTGTACTAACTCAACAGTTTTGCCAAAATAAGTATTTTTTCCTGTGGCTGTAACTTCTCCTGTTGCTTCGCCGCGTTTAACTAAAGCACCGGAATAAACAATAGCGTCAATACTGCTTTCAATAGGCAGCGCTTCTCCTGTTAATGCTGATTGGTCTAATAATGCTTCTCCCTCAAGAATTTTAATATCGGCAGGTGCAATATCTCCCATGCGTAAATGAATAATATCTCCAGGAACTAATTCTTCTGCTGCAATCAGTTGCCATATATTATCACGAAAAACACGTGCTTTAATGGCTAAATGTTGACGCAACAAAACCAGAGCTTTATTGGCGCGATCTTCCTGGAAAAAACTCAATAGGGAATTGAAAATCAACAAAAATGCAATGATCAATGCTTCATGAACTTTACCGATTGTTAATTGCAAAATAATTGTCGCCTCAAGCATCCAAGAAATGGGTGACCAAAATTTAGCTAAAAAATTCAACCACTGGTTTGGTTTTTTTTCTGCTACAAAATTTTGACCGTATTTTTGCAAAAGCTCCTTTGCTTCGTCAGTAGTTAAGCCATTTCTTTTCTGCATAATTGTAACCAATTG
>MGXG01000013.1 GCA_001801285.1 Gammaproteobacteria bacterium GWE2_37_16 | reverse complement strand
GCAATCGCTTCACTCTGATTACGCTCTTCCGCGGCTATGCCAGGATAAGCGCCGGGAGTATCGATAAAAGTAAAAACTGGTAAATGAAATTTTTCCGCCATTTCCATTAAACGCAAGGCTTTACGGTATTCTTCAGGATGAGGCATAGCAAAATTACGTTCGATATTTTCTTTAGTGTTGCGCCCTTTTTGCTGACCGATCACCATCACAGGCATACCATCCAACCTTGCCAATCCACCAACAATCGCCATACCTTTAGCACAATGTCTGTCCCCAAATAGCTCATCAAAATCAGTGAAAATTTTCTCAATATAGTCAAGCGTATGTGGTCGTTGCGGATGTCGCGCCAATTTCACAATTTGCATATCCGTAAGCGATGAAAAAATCGTACTAGTTAAATCTCTGCTTTTTGTTTTAAGTTTTTCGATTTCTTCGCTGATATTAATATCAGTGTCCGCCATCATGTAGCGCAATTCTTCAATTTTCGCCTCAAGTTCAGCGATTGGTTGTTCAAAGTCGAGGAAGTCTATATTCATAAGAAATTTCACATCTATAAATTGAAAATTTCAATTCTACTCGAGGTTGGGAATTTTTTGTAGCATTTCCTCAATTCTTTCATTCTTTAATTCCTTCATTCCTTCATTTATACTGTAGCCATGCTAAATACCAACATAAATTCTCTACCGTATTTATCCGAACAAGAAGCCACCGATCTTCTCAAAAAAAATGGTTACAATGAATTACCATCCACCAAAAGCCGTAATGTTTTTAAGATCGCGTTTGAAATCATCAGTGATCCAATGTTTTCATTACTAACGATTGGTGGCACGCTTTATTTAATCCTCGGCAGTTTACAAGAAGCTTTAATCCTTTTTGGTTTTGTGCTTTTTGTTATGGGTATGACCTTTTATCAAGAACATAAAACTGAACGTGCTTTGGAAACTTTACGTAACCTCTCTAGCCCACGCGCTTTGGTAATTCGTGATGGTGTAGAAAAGCGTATTGCTGGTCGCGAAGTGGTTTGTGGTGACCTTTTAATTATTAGAGAAGGTGATTGCATTCCTGCTGATGCAATTTTACTGAGCTCTAATAATCTTACCATTGATGAATCAATATTAACCGGTGAATCCATACCCGTTCGTAAATTAGCCGCTGAAACGATTAATAAAACTTATGACCAAGGGTATGTGCAGCGCCCTGGAGGAGACGATACACCGTATATTTACTCAGGTTCACTTGCCGTGCAAGGTTACGGTATTGCTAAAGTGCAAACAGTTGGGCTGCAAACTGAAATGGGGAAAATTGGTAAAAGTTTACACGCCATAAAACCAGAAAAAACCCAATTACAGAAAGAAACAGCTCACTTGGTAAAAAAAATCGCCATACTTGGTTTATTGCTCTGTGTTTTGCTTATTATCGTTTTTGGTCTCACGCGCGGCAATTGGCTACACGGTTTTCTGGCTGGCATAACAATGGGCATGTCTATTTTACCTGAGGAATTACCCGTTATTTTAATGATTTTCCTCGCTATTGGTGCTTGGCGCATGGCGAAAAATCAGGTTCTGACACGTCACGTTCCTGTAGTTGAAACATTAGGCTCAGCAACAGTTTTGTGTGTTGATAAAACTGGAACTTTGACCACCAACCAAATGACTGTCACAGAACTCTATGTCGACGAGGAATTTTTCAAATTTAATGTACCCAAATGCGAGAGATACATACCTGAAAATTTCCATGCATTATTGGAATACAGTATCCTTGCTAGTCAAAGCGACCCTTTTGATCCAATGGAAAAAGCCATTCATCAAATCGGTAATCAATATTTAGCACAAACTGAACATATCCATAAAGACTGGACATTAGTCCGCGAATATCCACTTTCCAAATCTCTTTTGGCTATTTCGCATGTCTGGCAATCACCTGACAGCATAAATTACGAAATTGCCGCAAAAGGCTCGCCTGAAGCAATTGCCGATTTATGCCATTTCGATAATCTACAATTACAAAACCTCTCAAAAAAAATAAAAATCATGGCAAGCAAAGGGTTACGTGTTCTAGGCGTAGCTAAAGCCTGTTTTCAAAAAAGTAATTTACCAAGCATACAACATGATTTCCCCTTTCACTTCATTGGGCTAATTGGCTTATCCGATCCTGTCCGCCCTACCGTTTTTGATGCCATGAAACAATGCTACAGTGCCGGCATTCGTGTCATTATGTTAACTGGCGACTATCCGGTTACAGCACAAAATATAGCCCAACAAATCGGCTTAAATATCAATGATGGTATCATTATCGGTAACGAACTTGAAAGAATGAGTGATCGAGAATTGCAAGAACGCATCAAAATCACCAACATCTTCGCTCGCATCATGCCTGAACAAAAACTGCGCCTAGTTAATGCACTCAAAGCAAATGGAGAAATTGTTGCTATGACTGGAGATGGCGTTAACGATGCCCCCGCTCTGAAATCATCTCATATCGGTATCGCTATGGGTAAACGTGGTACTGACGTCGCTCGCGAATCTGCTTCGCTAGTTTTGATCGATGATGATTTTTCCTCAATCGTAAAAGCAATCAGACTTGGCAGAAAAATTTTTGACAACATCAAAAAAGCTTTTGCCTATACTTTAGCTGTTCACATTCCCATCGCTGGTTTATCCTGTATCCCCGTTTTCCTCAAGATGCCGCTCATGTTTTTCCCTATACATATTGTTTTTTTAGAAATGATTATTAATCCCTCCTGTTCAATCATTTTTGAGGCCGAAGCAGAGGAACAAGATATTATGCAACGTCCTCCGCGTAACCCTAAGGAAAAACTATTTAGCAGAAATATGGTTGCACTAGGATTAATTCAAGGCTTTAGCGTCTTGCTTATTGCGTTAACTATGTTCGTGGGTGCACAATATTTTGGCTATAATGAAGCCCACGCGCGCACACTGACTTTTGCATTATTGGTTTTAACCAATCTAGGCTTAATTTTAACTAATCGCTCCCTAACCCACTCGATCTTTACCCTAAAACATTGGCAAAACAAGGCATTGTGGTGGATCATCAGCAGTGCTTTGATTTTGCTTAGTGTTATTCTTTACGTACCGTTTTTACGCCAGGTATTTTATTTTGGAGCATTGAATATCAAAGAATTAGCAGTTTGCCTAGGTATCGGATTATGCAGTATAGTTTGGTTGGAAGTGGTAAAAATGTTGTTCAACTATTTAATTTATGCCCCCGTAGCTGCCCAACCAACAAGAAGTCCATAATAATCGCAGTCTAATAAAGACCTGCTGCGACTATGACTTGTTTATTAGGCTATCCTACCGATTTAATCGAACCCGACTTTTTTTATAGGTGTCGGGGCGAATTTTGCCAAATCAAAAATACAGATTATTTTTTAAAATACGAGATAATTACATATTGGTGCGCCCGGAGGGATTCGAACCCCCGACACCTTGGTTCGAAGCCAAGTACTCTATCCAACTGAGCTACGGACGCATAGAAAAAGGTTAGTGCATTATAGCCACAATAAACCAGTTAATCATTAAAAATTTTCAAGCCGAATTGAATATTTAATATTTTCAACTATAATCGTATTCATGCTAAAAACACTCACTAAAATATTCAAGGTTGGCATTGTAACTGAACCCCTATTTAGTGATAAAACATCTACAGAATTCGAAAAAACAGGTTCAATTTGCAAAAAACTTATTGCCACAAAATTCAGCGGCAGTTTTGCTATTCGTCAAATTGATGCAGGTTCTTGTAACGGCTGCGAATTAGAAATTCACGCTTTAAATAATCCATTTTACAGTATTGAACGTTTTGGTATTCATTTTGTTGCCTCACCAAGACATGCGGATCTATTGCTCGTAACAGGTCCTGTCTCACGCCACATGCAAGCGGCTTTAATCACCGCATATGAAGCAACGCCAAATCCAAAATTAGTTATTGCTGTTGGTGATTGTGGAGCTTGTGGTGGTGAATTTGGCTGTTCCTACGCAAGTTGCGGAGCAGTATCTAACGTTATTCCTGTTAATGGTATAATTTCCGGCTGCCCACCAACTCCAACTGAATTATTACGCGGCATCATAAATATCTTAACAAAAAAATAAATCATGTTACTTTTAACTCAAATTACTGTACTAATAACGATATTCGCTGGAATTATCGCTCTTTTGCTACAACATTGGCACCGCCTTGCAAAATTTTTTAGCTTTGCTCTTTTAGGTCTTTCATCTTGCCTCACTATTTTTATTGGCAGCAAAACCCTCATTACACAACAAAACATCACTTGGCAAATAGTCACAGCATTTCCCGGATTGAACTGGCAATTCACTCTTGATCCTCTTGCCGCATTTTTTCTTGCTATTGTTGGTTTAATTGTGCTTGCCATCACGTTTTACGGACCTGCCTATTTACGCGGATATGAAAAAAAACGCTCCATCACCAATATGTTGCTTTGCACCGCTCTTTTTGTTGCGGCAATGTATTTAGTATTGCTTGCCAGCAATGTTTTTTCTTTTCTTTTTGCTTGGGAATTAATGTCGCTTTCGAGTTATTTTCTTGTCATTTACCTACATGAAAATAGCGTTAATCGTAAAGCAGCTTTTGTTTATCTTTTGATGGCTCATGCTAGCGGCTTATTTATTCTTGCTAGTTTTGGCATCCTCGCTAAATTCAGCACCAACCTGGATTTTATTTCTATACATTTGGCTCACTTGCCAACATTATGGGCACATTGCGCTTTTATTCTAGCCTTGATCGGTTTTGGCATGAAAGCAGGCATTATTCCACTACACGTTTGGCTACCGCGCGCCCATCCTGTTGCTCCATCACATATCTCGGCTTTAATGTCCGGTGTAATGCTCAAAATTGCTATTTACGGTTTATTACGTTTTGTTTTTTCTTTACTTGGAACTTTGTACTGGCAGTGGGGAGTAACCATTTTAATTATTGGCACAGTTTCAGCTTTATTGGGTGTTCTATATGCTTTAATGCAACATGATCTAAAAAAACTCCTTGCTTATCACTCCATAGAAAATATTGGCATAATTTTTATCGGCATTGGTTTGGCGATTATTTTCATGAGCACTAATCATCCAGTTTTAGCAGCTTTAGGGTTAGTTGCCGCTTTATATCATTGCCTTAATCATGCTCTATTTAAAAGCCTACTATTCTTAGGCGCTGGCGTTATTCAGCACCAAATTCACGAACAAGATTTGGAAAAAATGGGTGGGTTAATTCATAAAATGCCTCATACGGCGTTATTTTTTCTCATAGGATGCATTAGCATTTCGGCTTTACCGCCGTTTAACGGTTTTGTTTCTGAGTGGCTCACTTATCAAACGACCTTACAAGCACCTATGTTATCAAGTGGCATTTTACGTACTTTACTACCCATATCCGCTGCTCT
>MGXG01000012.1 GCA_001801285.1 Gammaproteobacteria bacterium GWE2_37_16 | reverse complement strand
CAACGCATTACCATTAATTTGGCACCAGCAGATTTACCTAAAAAAGACGGTTGTCGTTTTGATTTACCTATCGCAATTGGCATTCTTGTCGCTTCTTCGCAAATTTCATGTTCAGATTTAAATACCTACGAATTTGCCGGTGAATTGGCTCTGGACGGAACTTTGCGCAGTTTTAACGGCGCTTTGCCTTTCGCTTTGGCAACCCAACTCACCAAACGCTCGTTAATTATTCCCAAAACCAACGCTGAAGAAGCGGCATTACCTGAAAATATAAAGGTATTACCTGCCAGCAATTTACTGGAAGTCTGTGCGCATTTAAATGGTAACCAATTTTTATCGCTCCATAAACTTACAAAACATGAAACAACTGACAATTACAATATAGATCTTGCCGATATTTACGGTCAATTCCAAGCCAAACGCGTCCTTGAAATCGCTGCCGCCGGACAACATAGCCTTTTAATGATTGGTCCGCCCGGCACAGGAAAAACCATGCTCGCCAGCCGCTTGCCAACAATTTTACCAGAAATGAATGAGATGGAAGCAATTACAACTGCCGCCATCAGCTCATTTTCCGGTAAAAAAATCAATATCGAAAAATGGCGTCTACGCCCTTTCCGCGCTCCGCATCATAGCGCCTCAAGCGTTGCCTTAGTGGGTGGCAGCAGCCCACCGCGCCCGGGAGAAATTTCCCTTGCCCATAATGGCGTTTTATTTTTAGATGAATTGCCAGAATTCAATCGCGCCGTTCTTGAAGCTTTACGGGAACCATTAGAATCAGGAGCAGTCACTATTTCACGCGCCGCACATCAAGCTCGTTTTCCTGCGCAATTTCAGTTGATCGCTGCCATGAATCCATGCCCTTGTGGTCATCTTGGTGACAACAGACACGCTTGTACTTGCACCTTTGAACAAGTACAACGCTATCAAAACCGCATTTCCGGACCCTTTTTGGATCGCATTGATTTACAAATTGAAGTTCCTGTTTTAGAAAAAGGCACTTTAAGCAAATTGCGTTCAGAACAACAATTGGAAACCAGTAAATCGGTACGAGCCCGAGTAACCGCGGCACGGCAAAAACAATATGACCGAGCGAATAAGCCAAACTCGCTTTTATCCAATCAGGAAATTGAAAAGTTTTGCTTTATCGAAACTGAACAACGCACCTATCTGGAAAATGCTATCGAACGCATGCGCCTTTCTGCAAGAGCTTATCATCGTATTTTAAAAATTTCTCGCACTATTGCTGATCTTGAGAAAAAGGAAAATATTGAACAACAACATCTTGCCGAAGCTTTGAGTTACCGGAAGTTGCGGAATTTTAAGTAAGATCTATTTGACTTTAGTACTTCATTGCTTTTTGGATTATTCAATAATGCACATCACACAGATATGTAAACTAAATTGCTATATAAATCAGGGTGTTATTTTTGGATTCAGCAACTTCTCAAAAACCATTGGGAATCACAAGAATAACGTAGCCACAAGTTTTTAGATTGCGTCTTCACTATTGCGTCTATCTGGTTTAGCACGGATTTTAACGCAGATTAAAGACCTGCAGCTATGTAATCAAAATTATAATACCTGAACTTGTTGAGAAATTACTGGTTTTGGAAAAACTATAGCAATTATCCGTTAATTATCCTGCACTGCCAAAAACCCAGACCTATTAATCACCGTTCCCTGGACCATTTCACAAATTGGGATTTGCTCTTGGTCTTTTAAATAATTGTGAGCAATAGTTTCTAAATCACAAAACTCTACTTGATTTTGCTTTAACTTTAATAAAAACTCTCGAAACCAAGACAGATATTTCATACCTTCAAGCTCAGCATGAATCGTCATGACATTAGGATAATCGCCTTGCAATAACGATAAATAATAATCATTAAGTCGCTCAAGCGGAAATTCAGACAAACCAACCAATTCATCTAAAGTCGGCAAAGTAGTTGGAATTTGCAAAGTCTTAAATATCTTTTCGCCAACGCGAGGATAAAATGGCCGCACACCGCGACAATCGCTACCATAAAGCAAATCCGCCTGATCATAAACAGCTAAAGTTTTGATATTAGCTTGCCAACCAGGTGCTGCCGCAGCTTGCGCCTCCACCCCAAAAACCCGTTTAAATTCAACACGCGCTTTGCCAAATTCTTCCGCAATTGCCACTTCCGGCATTTTTGCGACACCATCTTGCCATTTGATATGATCGTAACAATGAATTCCTACAGGAAAACCTTCTGCTTGTACCTTACGCATCAAATCGGCATGGCATTTACCAATATGCGGACCAGGCAATAAAACGCCATTTAATAAAGTCCGTATGCCGTAAACGCTAACCACACTCGTGCGCTGCACTTTGGCGAAAAATCCTTTGCGAAAAATTCGCTTCAAAGCACGCCCCGTATGATCAGGACCTAAAGAAAAAAAGAACGTCGCCGGAATTTCTAATTCTTTCAATAAAGATACCAGTTGTGGCACACCAACGCGTGTGCCACGCTCCGTATCAACATCGATTTTTATGGAGAGGATTTTTGTAGTTTTCATAAATTTATATTTTAATTACGATTTCGTAGCCGCAGACTTTGAGTCTGCGTAAATAACAATTTACGCACAAAATATATCGCAAGCCAAAGCCTGAGGCTATGTTATTCATGGTTTTTGGAATTTTCCAACAATGTCAAATAAAATTCATAAAATTTCAAAATTAAAAAATAACACCTTGATTTATATAACAATTTAGTTTACATATCTTGCGTATTATTTAACCAAACCCTTTTTTATCGCATCGATAAATTCGTTAGTTCTGTACGTTGCATACCAATAATGTAAATATTCATCTTTTGGAATCACTAACAATTTCAAATCCTTCTTGGCTATAATTGTGGCGTTTCTAATATCACCGCGGATGGCGCCAGTATTACCAAGAGGCGTATATGCGGCAACCTGAAAAGGACTGTAATATCCTGTAGGTTGCCCTTCAAGTCCAGAAGAAAACGGGAAATAAACAAATCCCGCCATAGTTTTTGCTGCAAACAAAATTTCACCTTTTTTGATTTTAATAATTTTAGCGTGCTGAAAAGCTTTATCTAGTTCAATCTGTTTGGTTTTTTGTCCGCTTGCTGCAATTTTTTTAAGAAAAGTGCGTTTTTCCTTAACATTCCAATTAACAAAATGCGCATTTATGTAGTTATTATATTCAAATTGCGTAGCTAGCTTTAACGAAGGAACAATCTCAATAAACTCAGCCAATTTGGGCTTTATATCCAATATTTTCTTCACTAAACGATTGATAAAATCTGGGAAATCTTCTGTTGATTCCAAAAACAACTTTGGTCGCCTATTAACTTGCTTATCGTTGCGATAAAAAGTATTAGAAATATCGTTATCTAATTGCAATATCAGCTCCCGCAAGCAGTTTATCGCTCTTTCCGTAGCTTTTTCCGTATGAAAAAATCCACGATGAAAAGCAAAACGCAGATCACCCTCATTAGTGAAGTGCATATGAGCGATATTTGCTTCACCGCTATTTATTGTTTTATCCACCTCAAGAAAATATATGCGACCATCTTTACTAGTTAGTGCATAAATAGCATTGGCAGTAAATTGGCTAATGAAAATTTGAAATTGCGCCGAGGTTTTAAGTTCCGTCCCGCGTTGCCGCAAAGCATCAGCGCTACGCAAAACCCTAAGTGCATCAATAACATCGACGATTAATTTCTTAATTATTTTATTACTACTTAATAACCATAAAAACGACTGCTCGTGAAAATTTTTATAGAACCGATTTAAATGTTTTTGCATATCGACACTAGCAGCTTCCGCTATTTTTGAGATGGGTATTTTTTTTATACGACCATATTGGGATTGCAGGCTATTTACAATAAAATACTGCATTTTTTCTCTCAAATCATTGCCGTTATTGAGAATATCCACTGGCACCAGCTGCTTACGATGACAAACTGCCAAACTAAGTAATTCACGAAAAACCACTTTTGGATCCTGCTCTAAAATTCCCTTCTGATGCAAGTTAACTAAATGCCAAGGGATATTGCCTATATTTTCATTCCACATACATTTAAAAATTGGGGCAAAACTGGGTTTGAAAACTTCTTGAGCTACGAATTCTCCGTGCATAGCACGCCCAAAAAGAGAAACATCCGACATCCCAATATCATGAATAAATCCTAATATTATTCCGTAGGAACGCATAAAGACAAGACGCACATTATTGCGTTTTGGTATATGAATTCCATGCACACACTGCAAAATGCCAGGAATTTGTCCAGCAACATTTTTGATATGATGCAAGCCGTGGTCGCTGAAAAGAGCAATATCATCTTCCGCGTTTTCTAGAAAACTTTCGCTATGAATCGCATGAGCAAAATCCACCTCTTTAGGAATTTTGTTATAATATTTTTTATTAATTAAATCACAAATAGACTGCGGAATTACAGCGTTGATAATGCTATCAATATTGGATTGCATAAATTTCCCTTCTTAAAATTCCAAAAACAAATGTTACAAAAATTTAATGGCTGTTAATAATTGCGTTTTCATGACGAAAAAACAAATATCAACAGCCCCTATAGCATCATCTTACCAAATGATAATCCAAAACATCCTTCAAGATAGTATCTAAATCGTATTTAGGCTGCCAACCTAAATATTTGCGAGCATTTTCAATAGACGGCACACGATTTTGCAGATCTTGATAACCTGCACCATAGTATTGCCCGGAACTAGTGCTAACTATTTTTATCTTTTCAGCATTGGCGCGATATTTTGGATATTTATGCGCTAAAGAAAGAATTTTTTCCGCAAGTTCGGCTATAGAGTAATTATTCAAAGGATTGCCAAGATTAAAAATACGCCCGTCAGCGCTACCATCTTTGTTCGCAATAATTTTAAGTAAACCTTCGATACCATCATCAATATGCGTAAAACAACGTCGTTGTCCCCCACCATCAACCAACTCCAAATCCTTACCATAAATAATATTGCCAACGAATTTAGAAACCACGCGAGAACTGTTAGTTTTAAGATCGTGCGGATCATCCTGTAACGCCCCCAACCAATTAAAAGGACGGAAAAGAGTAAAATTTAACTGCCCACGCGCACCATATGCATAAATAACTCTATCCATAAGTTGTTTACAACAAGAGTAAATCCAGCGCGGTTTATTGATTGGTCCTTGCATAAATGGGCTGGTTTCTTCATTAAATTCCGCTTCCGGACTCATGCCATACACTTCCGAAGTTGATGGGAAAATAACGCGTTTATTGTATTTTACGCACTCCCTAACAACCTCCAAATTCGCCTCAAAATCTAATTCAAAAATACGCAACGGATCAGAAACATAAATAGCTGGGTTAGCAATCGCAACCAAAGGTAAAACCACATCACATTTTTTAACATGGTAATTTACCCATTCTTTATTAATCGTAATATCACCCTCGGTAAAATTAAACCGCTCACTCCCCTGACAAGACTGCAATTTATTTTGTGCAAAATCCA
>MGXG01000011.1 GCA_001801285.1 Gammaproteobacteria bacterium GWE2_37_16 | reverse complement strand
TAGCTCACACCATTGGTGTGTATATCAATAAACAAAACAATAATCCGCCATTGCAATTCGATTTGTTAATCGGGATAAAAAGTTGAGAATGGCGTTTATTATGTTTTTTAGAAGGATATTTATTATTAAATTATTTTTTGAGGTTTTGAAAATATGAAAAAGACTATCTTAGCTTCGGCTATGTTAATTGCGTTGTCTGGTGCTGCTTTTGCGCAAGATAATGTTGCTCAACCTGTTGTGGGTAATGTTACATTATTAAACCAAGGCATTTATACTAATTTACAATTAGGCTTTGGCTGGGATCATTATGATGCAACAAGTTCGCTAAATTCTGATGTTTCAGATAAAGGTTTTTCGGGTCGTTTGGATGTTGGTTATAATTTTAATCAATATATTGCTGCTGAAATTGGCTATCTTTATCTACCAAAAATCAAATTTTCAAACATCAATGGTTGGGGTATTGACGAAAGTTTTAGACAAACCGTTGTTGATTTCTTAGCAAAAGGTACTCTACCTTTAGTTGATAATTTTGATTTATATGCTAAAGCTGGTGCTGCTTGGGTTCATCGTGGTAGCGTAACTGTTTCTCATGGCAGTACTGAAGTATCTTCTAATGATACTGATAATAAGTTTGTTCCAGTAGCAGGAATTGGGGTTAGTTATCATATCAATGATCACTTGATCACTGATGCTTCTTATCTACACTACTTTGAAATTGATGATTCAAAAGCCATTGATTTTGTTGGTATAGGTATGGGTTGGCAGTTCTAATTTAACTTAAAATTTTTAGCTTAAAAAGCACAAAAACCCCAATTGGTGTAATAGCTGATTGGGGTTTTTTGTTTGTGTGGTACGGGTATTTTTATTGGTTTGGATATTTATTATGCTCCTCTTCAGAGCTTGAAAATATTGGTGGCATCACCCATGGTTCCTGTCATCCCTTCGGGGTTAAGTCACCCTAGGCTATAGTTATTTGACCCCTTTGGGGATGTTGACTATTTTATTTATATATTTCAATTAATTACAAAAGTTTACCGTGTACAAAGGCACTTTTCATATAAAGTAAATTACTATATAAATCAATAAATTAAAAATCAAAAACAAAAAAACGATTAGAATTACCTAAGAATTTACGATACAATTCAAATAATCATGTTATTTTTTGAATTTAGAAAAAAAGTATTTAGCACAAACAAGAGGCATTTATGTCACGAGATATATCAATAGACGCATCAACAGAAAATTTCTCAATTTGCCAATGTTTCAATGAAGATTTAGAAAATATTGTCGATTTACGTATTGCTATTTTAAGAGAGCTGGGTATTTTTGCGCCTAAAGATGAAGTCGAAATAGAACAAATGCAACAAAAATGTCTGGAATATTTTTGTCCAAGAATTGCAAGTGGTGAGGTTATGGTTTGGGTAATAAAAAATGCCAATAATAAGATTGTTTGTATTGGTTGTGTCACTGTTTATCAAGCTCCGCCAATTGTGCTGCATAGTAACGACAAGGAATGTTATATTTATGGAATTTATACAGTTCCAGAGTTTCGTGAATTTGGTCTTGCTGGGAAATTAACAAGACATATTATTGCTGAATTGAAAAAACAAGGATTTCGTTATTTATGGTTGCGTGCCAGCAAGTTTGGTCGCTCAATCTATGAGAAAATCGGCTTTCAATCGAGAGATAGTGTGATGGATTTGCTTTTGGCAGAACAGAAGATGTGTTGAAAATTAAATTACTTGTAAAAGTCACAACTTAATCTGACACAAGTAAAATATTAGGCAGCACAATTATGATTTATTGTATTGTTCTATATACTCTTCGCATTTTGGTTTTCCGCGTTGTTGGCTTTCTCGCTCGTTTGAGTCATGTATGTCCAATACACTCCTCAAACTCGACTCGTTGCCACCTAGCGGAAAATCCAAACTGCTCTAGTCTATTTGTGCTAACCCTGTAAACCTGTTTTCGTTTAGTATATCTAAAATATTACCAAGCCTTTTCTATACAGGGGAAATATCTGGCTGATTTGCTTTTTCTTGGCTTTGTTCTTGATGCTCATTTTGTTTATGGGGAAATATACCAATCTTTGCTGCAAACCAGGATATACAGCGATACACTAAAACTTCTGGTGTTGGCATATCAGGTTTTAAAAATTCTTGCAATGGGTGAGTTTTTTCATTGTGGATAATTGTTTTATTTGGTCGCATCATTTTGCTCCAATTAAATTGTGGGTAGGCTACTAAACTAATGTAATGATATCACACCAACCTTAAGTCTCTCTTACTTGGGAAAATAAAACTCTACCATTGGATATGAATATAAAATTTTTGTTGGTTGTGTCCTATTTTTGACTTATAACGCCAACTAAAATTTCGGCACAAAATAATGACAAATAGTAGCGCCAATTTTAGCGCTGAAGACAATATGAATTAAAGCGTTAGAATACCACAATCGTTATTGCATAATTCAAAAAGCCATGAATAACCTGACCGCAGACTGTAGCCGCAGACTTTAGTCTGCGTAACATACATACAGTTATTGCGCATAATATATCGCAGGCTAAAGCCTGCGGCTACGTTTTCATGGTTTTTTTTGAATTATTCAATAACGTCAATATCCCAGCTATGTGAATTGAATTGCTATATAAATCAAAGTATTGTAAATAAAAAATCAAAAAATAGCCCAAATTTTCCGAAAAGTTACCAAGCACAACTAACCTAACAAAATTAGAAACTACCTCTAAATCTACTGTGTCATTAGCGTTTCTTTAGTGAGGCTTTAACATATATTTTTGGTGCCAATCTGTTTTTCCGTGATTTTCCTTAAATAAGACTAATTTAATGGTTCTGTAACATTTTGTTAAGCTCTCTCTGTTATACTTGCGCGAATTTAAATTTCTTATTAATGATTGAAAATTGCGGTTAGCTAACATTTATGTCTTTTTCATCTATACCGACAACATTAGAATTATCGCAAGTAGGTGGTATTCCATCTATTCAATTGCCTAAACTCGCCTTAGAACCAGTTTTCCCCCAAAATTCTGTGCCATCATTGAGTCTAGCGGCAGCGCCAGCACAGCAAGCAGTTGAACGTTTAACATTTGCTGGGATGAAGCAAGCTTTACAAAGAATTTTAGCCGAAAAAGGTGGTAATAATAAATACCAAGAATTCTGTGCTTTTATAAATTCGTTACCTCCTTTACCTGAGTCACATTTGATACCGCATAAAAATGGTGAGTTTTACTCTATGACTATTCCTAGGGAGATATGTAATTTACCATATTATTGCCACACCCAATCGGGAAAGTTACCAGCAACAGACTATTTGCCAGAGCAAGAAATTGGTGGTCCAGAAAACCTAATGGTAATTTTTTCTCCAGAATTTGAACGTGGTAAAAAAAAATATGTGAATGGGGATATTCATGGTGATTTAACGCACTTAGATGAAATACTAGAACAAACTGATTTTTTTAACGATCCTAACGTTATTTTGGTTTTTACTGGTGACTACATTGATCGTGGAAAAAAGAGTTTGGAAACTATTACACAAATTTTGTGGTTGCAGGTTAACTTTCCAGATAGATTTATACCATTACGCGGAAACCATGAACATTCAATAACCCAGATTTGTGACGATTTTTTTCAGGATATGGGGCGTTTTGCTTTTGGTCGAACTGATTTTAATTCAGCTGTGAGCGATGCAGAAATGAATTTTTATAAAAAATTAATAGCTCGTTTTCCGTTAGCGCTAAGAAGTGGTGAGGAAAGGCGTGTATGTATTGCTATTCATAGCTCGCTTGGCAGAAGCAAAGATCCATCCAGAGATCCATATGCAGTTGTTTGGTTTGATTCACAAGATAGGCATAATGAACGAAAATCTGTGATTTCTTTAGAAGTTTTAGCGGAATGTGCGCATAGAAATAATGTTTATATAATTGATAGAGGTCATTCAGTGCCAGATAGTAGGAAGCCTGGTGTGGTTATTTTCGCGTATAATGCGTTTGAGGTTGTTATTAATTCAAACCACGGTACTGGTAGAGGCAGTAAAGATGCATTTTTTTCTTATCAGAGTGAAATTTATAATCCAACCATGTCGTATTATAAGGAGGGTAGATTCATTTGCCAGGTGCCGGTTCGGTTGTATCAAAAACCACTTATAGACAATTTTTTGTCTGATTTCGGAGTTGGGTTGAAAGAAATATTAGAGACATTTAAGGACATAACAGTGCTAAGTGAGTTGATTAAAAAATACAACCATGCGTTAAAACATAAGCGTAAACAGTTATTGGCCTTAAATTTAGCGGATGAGATTTATCGTTTAGCTATAATGAAATTGTATTGTGCGCCAGATTATATACCAATGCAGATTGTTGGATGTGTAGGCAAACTATCATCAAATACAGCACCACTTTCTAAAGAGATGAAAGATAAATTGGTAGGATTTATTGAGAAATTTAATGAGCAGTATAAATACCCGTTATCTATAAAAGAAACTGAAATACGTAGGTCGGTATTGCATAATTTAGTAAAACGTGAAGCATCACTCTATAATATTTTAGATATTGTTGCGCACCTTAATGAAGTTGATGCGGTGTGGTTTGTATTTCAGTATTTACTAAATTTAAATACGGAATTACTTTTTCAAGTACTGTGCGAAATAGCGCAAGGCTCTTTTCAAACTATTACTCTGGATCTGAAAGAAGACATTATTAGTGTTGTAGCAAGACAATTACAACAAAGATGTAAGACTGGGGGGGTGGGTATATCCATGGATAGCCTTTTGTGTGGATTAGGCAAGTTAGATAATAAAACTCAATTTGAGTGCTGGGATTTTTGTAATCAAATTTTATATTCTATGTTATTTAGACAGAGCACAGAAGATCTTTTTGCAGTATTACAGACAGTAATAAATAAGCCATTTAAGGATGAAGTTAAAAATATAATTAGTGAAACTATTGTTGGGGTGCTGCAGGAAAGAAAATATTTTGAAGAACAAGAATGCAGCATAGAGAAACTTTTACTCATTTTGACCGCGCTTGAGAATGATCGTAGTTTTACTGTTTTTTGTGAAGAGCTTTTTAACTCTTACTTGTTGGGGATAAGTTTGGTAAATATGAAGATTTGTATGCAAGCTTCCGGATATCAAGCTTTGCCATCATCGAAATATAAAGATAAGTTTGAAGTTGAAGTTGCGCGACGTATATCTTTTACATTTGCATTGTTTCCA
>MGXG01000010.1 GCA_001801285.1 Gammaproteobacteria bacterium GWE2_37_16 | reverse complement strand
ATTGACATAAACGCACTGGTGCAAAACTCAGTCTATGAATGGGCGATGCGCCAAATTGTTTTAATGCGACAAGATGTTTTTTTGTGCCATAACCTTTATGTCCATCAAATCCGTATTGCGGATAAATTTCGGCATATTTAAACATCACTCGATCGCGGCTGACTTTAGCTAAAATTGAGGCAGCGCCAATTGATGGGACTAATTGATCACCATTGATAACCGTTTCGGCGTTATGAGGAATTTTGGGTAAGTGATCACCATCAACTAAAATGTGTTCAGGAAGTAATGATAGGGCGCAAATAGCTCTTTGCATAGCAAGAAGGGTTGCTTGTAAAATATTTAACTCATCGATTTCTTCAACTTCAGCGCGGCTAATGGCAAAAGCCAAAGCATTTTCTTGAATAATGGGAAAGAGTGCTTCACGACGTTTCTCTGAAAGCATTTTTGAATCCATTAAGCCGTCAATAGGTCGCAAAGGATTTAAAATTACTGCTGCGGCAAAAACGGGTCCGGCTAAAGGACCTCTTCCTGCTTCATCCACACCAGCTATCAGAAAATTTTGGTACGCTTTATTAATGATAATGGTCATTTTTGCTCCGATTTTTGCAACATCTCCAAAAAATCTGGTATCCTAATTATGATAACGTAGCCATTATGGTAACGTAGCCGCAGGCTTTAGCCTGCGATATAATCTGTACATAAACACATATGTGTATGCAGGATAATTAACACAAGCTAAAGCTCGTGGCTACGGCTTGCGGTTACATAATTACAATTCACCAAACTAAGGATTTTAATATGAACAAAGAACAAATACTTAAAACAGTTAACGACTTAGATGTCAAATTTATTAAACTGCAATTTACCGATCTTTTTGGTGCGGTAAAAAACGTTGCGCTGCCCATTAGTCAATTAACCAAAGCATTGGATGGCGATATAATGTTTGATGGTTCATCTATTGAAGGATTTGTTCGCATCGAAGAGTCAGATATGTATTTGAAACCGGATTTGGATACTTTTGCTCTTCTGCCCTGGAAAAGCGAATATGGTAAAATCGCCAGATTGATTTGTGATGTATATAGCCCTGATGGGCAACCATTTGCCGGATGTCCGAGAAATATTTTAAAACGTGCTGTCAAAGAAGCGGATAGCATGGGTTTGACGATGTATGTTGGATCTGAAGTCGAATTTTATTTGTTTGACCGGGACCAAAATGGTTTACCGACCACTCATTCTCAAGATCGTGGTGGCTATTTTGATTTGGCTCCTATAGATAAAGGTGATGAGGTGAGGCGAGCAATTGTACATGCGTTACAGGAAATGAATTTTGAAATTGAAGCTTCACATCATGAGGTGGGAGAAGGACAGCACGAAATAGATTTTAAATACGCCGATGCACTAACTACAGCAGATAATATTGGTACATTTAAATTTGTAGTGCGCAAAATAGCCAACCTTTATAATTTATATGCGTCTTTTATGCCAAAACCAATTTTTGGTAAGGCTGGTTCGGGAATGCATACCCATCAATCCTTATTTTCAGGTAAGCAAAATATTTTTTATGACGCCAAAGCTCCATTTCAATTAAGTGAAACCGCCATGCATTACATTGGCGGATTGTTACATCATGCTCGTGGTTATTGCGCAGTCACCAACCCACTAGTCAATTCTTATAAACGATTAGTTTCAGGATATGAAGCGCCTATTTATCTTGCTTGGTCAGAAAGAAATCGCTCGCCATTAATAAGAATCCCAGCACGCCGGGAAATTGGAACAAGGGCCGAATTAAGAAACCCCGACCCAGCTTGTAATCCATATTTGACACTTGCTGTTACCCTAAAAGCCGGACTTGATGGTATTAAAAACAAAATCAATCCTGGCGCTCCTTTAAATCTTAATATTTATGATTTAACAGCGGAAGAAAAGATCAAGCATGGTATTCGTAGTTTACCTGGTGATTTAACTGAAGCTTTGGATGAGATGGAAAAAGATGGTTTGGTTAAAAATGTTTTGGGCGATCATACTTATGAAAAATACCTGACCGCCAAACGTTTGGAATGTGATGAATATAGAAACCAGGTGCATCAATGGGAGATTGAGCGATATTTATAAAATTTTGAATATTGAGTTTTAAACTACGAATCGCTGAGCGATAGTTTAAGAAATATTGAATTTAAAATTAGCCTAACTACGGTATTGCAAAAATTATTGGATAATTCAAAATAATATCGGTTCAATAATTTAAATTTTTCATGATGGTTAAAGTAGGATGTTGGTTTATAAAAAAAATTCATTTACGTGTTTTAATAACATCGCAAAGCTATTCGTTAATTTAAAATTCATCATTCAAAAGTTAACATTTCCCAGGCGCTGTGTTTTATGTGCAGCGCGTGGGCAAGATGATTTAGATATTTGTATTGCTTGTGCTGGTGATTTGCCATATATGAAAAATGCTTGCCCAAGTTGTGGGGCGATTTTACCAAATGAAATGGCGGTAGAAGATACCACCAAACAGTGTGGAGCATGTTTTGGGCAAAATTTACCTTTCCAATGCGTCTATGCGGCTTTTCTTTATCAAAATCCAATTGCCCAATTATTGATTGATTTAAAATTTAATCAGAAACTTTTGTATGCCAAAGTTTTGGGAACTTTAATGGCGGATTATCTTGAAAAATGTTACTCGAAAAAAAATAAACCCCAATTGATAATTCCAGTGCCGCTGCATAAAAAACGTTTGCGAGAGCGTGGTTATAACCAGGCTTTGGAACTTGCGCGACCAATTGAAAAGCGTCTACAAATTCCTGTCGATAAATATAGCTGTGTGCGTGTTAAACAAACAGCGGCGCAATCTTTATTGCCTTTTGATGAACGACAAAGCAATGTGCGGCAAGCATTTGCCATAAGAAAACCGCTAGCTGTAAAATATGTTGCAATTTTTGATGATATTCTGACAACAGGGAGTACGGTCAAAGAATTAAGTCAGGTTTTGCGTAAGGCTGGCGTAACTAAAATCGATGTGTGGTGTTGCGCGAAGACAGTAGTAGCAGACCCGTAGCCGCAGGCTTTAGCCTGCGAGATTGAAGGGCGCTAATTTCTGGTTTATTGATAGGTTTTTTATTTTGGATTCGATTTTTTTGGTTTGTTCGATATTGTGCAAAGTCAAACACACGCATGTTATCGTCCGCGCAGGCTAAAGCCTGCGGCTACGGACGACTTTTAATTGATTTTTATAAATTTCTCATTCAGTGGGGCTAAAATAGCAAGATTTTGTATATTGCCATTTAAATCGACTTCAAAGTTTATGAAACCGTTTCTTTCTTTTTTCGAATAGAGGGTCCCATAAGCCGCAAAGGTATCTTTATCCCAATGTTTTAGAGTCATTTTAAATACGCCTTTATTCCCTATGGCTATAACCAATTTACCATCTACTAAAGATATATTTGCTACCCCATAAATTTTGTTAACATAATTTCCTGTGTATTTTTCTAATGGTAAAGATGCTCGCGGCTTCTTCGGTGCAACCGGCTCCAGCTTTTTCATTTGTTGGTTTGCTTGTATGCTTTCCTTCAGCATTGCACTGCTATAGTCAATTAATTTTTTACCGAAATACTGGTCAAAAAAACGAAACGCTAATAACTCAGGCATTTCCGTTCCGAAGTTGGAAAGAATAATTATGCCGACTTTGGATTTTGGCGTGAATGCTATGGTGGATTTCATGCCAGTTACATCACCATCATGCCAAATGACTGGTTCTGGATTGTTTTCTCGATATGCCCAACCTAAACAATAATACATATTTTCTCCATTGGGATTACTAAGTGTTGGGGTTATGGGGGAGTGCATGAAATTCATGTTGTTTTCGCTAATCAGTTGCTTGTCTTTTATACGACCATCGTTCATTTGAAAACTTAACCATTTGACCATGTCGGTAATGTTGGAGTTGATTGAGCCTGCTGGACCTGCGGTATAAACCCAACCAAAGTACGGCCAATCTTTCGGTAAAAGTGTAACTTTGTCGTTTATTTTAACATGAGGTAAAGCCACATTCTTTGCGGTCACGTAAGACTGCATATCTACGGAAGAGTTGGTCATTGCCAAAGGTTTGAAAATTCTTTCATCGACATTTTGTTCCCAACTTTTACCGGAAAGTTTTTCGATCAGATCGGCAACATTTAAAAAGAAAACGTTCAAATAAGTATATTGTGAACGGAAACTGCTGCTTGGCTGAATGTAGCGTAAGGCATGTTTTATGTAAGATCGATCATAACCTAAAAGATAAAGTTGATCACCTGCATGAGACGGCAGTCCACTGCGTTGTGACATAAGGTCAACTATCTGAAAATCTCTAGTTACCCATGGATCATACAGCATAAAGTCTGGCAAATAATCTGTCACTTTATCATTCCATCTGATTTTATTTTCATCGACGAGCATTGCCATGAGAGCTGCCGTGAATGATTTAGTAACTGATCCAATTTGAAATATGGTATCTGGAGTAACAGGATCACTACTGCCAAGAGCTTTTACACCAAAACCTTTGGCGTAAATTACTTTATCACCTTGTACAACACCAATCGCCATACCTGGTATGTTCCAGTCCTGCATGGTTTTTTGCACATATTGCTCAAAATCAGTAAGCATTTGTTTGCTGGGTTCTGGATAGGTGGTGGGTGGTGTTGGTACGGTTGTTGCGGTAGCAACAGGTGCTGGAGTTGTGATTTTTACTGGTTCATTGGCTGCAAAAGTGGTAAGCGTATTTAGTAAAACCAAAATGCCAACAAAGGAAATGATTTTTTTCATTTGCTTCTCCTTTTTGTATAAAAATAAGATTAGATTAACATTAAGAATAACAATACTACTAACAAAGGAAAAAGCAATATTTTTACGATTTTTTAAGTGTCAAAAATGTGTGAAAATTGATACTTTTAGGGTTTTGAGATATACTAGTTAAGTAATAAAAAATTGTTTTTTTGAGTGAACAATAATGAAACCTTCAGATATTTTAAATATACATAGAAAAGCTATTCGACGTATCATAAAAAAACACCATACAATTAACGTTAGGGTTTTTGGTTCTGTTGTACGTGGGGAAGATACTGCAAGTAGTGATTTAGATTTATTAGTTGAACCAACTTTTAAAACGACTCTAATGGATATTGCTGCGATTCGTTGTGAATTACGCGAATTGCTTAAGGTGCCTGTTGATGTTTTAACTCCAAAGGCTTTGCCTGTTAGTTTTCGCAATCAGATTTTGCTCGAGGCTAGACCAGTATGAGCAAGATAAATAACAGGAGGGTTGTTGATTATTTATCTCATATTATTCATGCAATTCATAGTGTTAATGATTATACTGAAGATCTCATTGAAATTACATTTCTTGAAAATGAATTAGTACAAGATGCGGTAATTCGTAATCTTGAAATTATTGGCGAAGCTTCACGTAATATTGATTATCATTATCCTGATTTTTCTGTTGACTATCCAAAGTTGCCCTTAAAAGTTGCTTATGAAATGCGAAATGTGTTGGCTCATGGTTATTTTTCTGTGGATTTAGAAATAGTTTGGCAAACTATCCAAAATGATTTGCCAGAACTTGAGAATCAAGTAAAAAGAATCTATCAGGAGTTTAAAGATAAAAAATCGTGCTAATCTCTGATCCAAAATCCTTTCTTAAAAATCTTCCGTTATGTTCTGGCGTGTATCAAATGTTCGATGTCAACGATAAAATCATATACGTTGGCAAGGCGAAAAATTTAAAAAATAGGGTAACAAATTATTTTCAAAAAACTGGGCATGATTTAAAAAAGCATGCTCTTATGCAACAAGCAGTAAAAATTGAAGTTACGATTACAGCCAATGAAAACGAGGCATTGCTTTTAGAAGGCAATCTCATAAAACAATACAAACCGCGCTACAATATTCTTTTTAAAGACGATAAATCTTTTCCTTATCTTGTTTTATCCAAAGATAAATTTCCGCGTTTATTTAGTTATCGTGGTACAAAAGAAGCTGGTTATGAATATTTTGGACCTTATTCAAATTCATTAGCTACGCGTGAAACTTTGCATTTTGCGCAAAAAGTTTTCTGTATTCGTTCTTGTAGCGATACTTTTTTCCGTCATCGTACACGACCTTGTTTGCAATATCAGATTCAGCGTTGCACAGCTCCTTGTGTTGGTTATGTCAGTGAAGCCGAATATCACGAGCAAGTTTCCATGCTAGAGCAACTATTACGCGGCAAAAATCGTATTGTACTCGATGAGTTGACAAAAAGAATGCAAGAAGCGGCTGCGGATAAAAAATTTGAATTAGCCGCTCAATATCGTGACAAAATAGCTTATATACGCGAAGTACAAACGCCGCAACGCGTGACCAAAGAAGGTGGCGAGAGTGATGTTATTGCTTTGGTAGAGCAGGGTGGAGTTTATTGTTTACAGGTTTTGTTTGTGCGTTTTGGCTCGGTTGTGGGCAGTCAGGCTTATTTTCCTAATGTTCCTGAATTTTCCACTTTAGAAGAGGTTATAACAGCTTTTTTGACGCAAAAATATTTAGATTTCGCCATCGAAAAAGGTGTGCCGAAAAATATTTGCATCAATATATATTTGGCTGAACGTGCGGTTTTGCAGGAAACTTTAAATAATGTTTTAAACACAAAAACTAAACTGTTAATGGTGACAACTAAAGGTAAATATCATAGTTGGATGCAAATGGCACTAACTAACGCTAAAGAATCAGTGCAACGACATTTACTGCTGCATGCTAATTTATTAGATAGATTTCAGGTTTTGCAAACAACTTTGCAACTTACAGATTTACCGCAACGCATTGAATGTTTTGATGTTAGTCATTCCGCTGGTGAGGCAACAGTTGCGGCTTGTGTTGTGTTTACCACATCTGGTGCCGAGAAAAAAGATTATAGGCATTTTAATATCGAAAATGTGGCAGCTGGGGATGACTATGCCGCTATGCATCAGGCTTTATTGCGGCGTTATGGTTATCTCAAAGAACATCCTGCCAAAATGCCGCAAATTTTATTGATTGATGGTGGAGCAGGGCAGCTCAATATTGCAGCTAATGCTTTAGAAGCATTGGCACTTGAAAATATTATTTTATTGGCGATAACGAAAGACCCTGAACGTAAAAGTGGAGTGGATTTTATTTATCAGTTTCGGTTTACGACAAAAAATATTGTGTCAGTTGATTGCCCTGCACCAGCTTTACATTTATTGCAGCAAATTCGCGATGAAACGCATCGTTTTGCCGTTACAAGTCACAGACAAAAACGCGCTAAAAAAAGGCGTGGCTCGATATTGGAAGATATTGCCGGCATTGGTCAGAAAAAACGTTTGGCATTATACAAACATTTTGGCGGATTGCAGGAAGTTAAACAGGCTGATGTTGCTGCTTTAGTTAAAGTGCCAGGAGTTAATCAAAAACTAGCCGAGGAAATTTATCGGGTGCTGCATGAGGAAAACAAAATTTAAACTCCTAATTTTAACTTATTGAATTATATAATAATTTAATTTACATAAATAACGTGGCTGCAGGTTTTAGCATACGATACATCATGTACATTCATTGTGGCAAATAAGTTACGCAGACTAAAGTCTGCGGCTACGGTCTGCGGCTACAGTTTGTGGCTAAGAAATCGTTATTAATACGAATTATTCAACAACCCCCTTGTAAGCCCCTAAAAATACCACCTATACAAATTACAAAAATTATGGATTAAAAATCACCCTTAAGCCAGAAGTTTCTTGTTGATAAATTATGGTAGCAATGTAACTGGATCGATTTGATAGCAGCGTAATTTGTGGCTTTGGTTTAAAATTCGTTGCCAAAAAACAGCCAGTTTTTTCGACCAAGGGCAAATGGTCTTGATTTTTCATCCTCTTTATCATTCGAGCAAAAATACATCCGAAATTCCTGACATATTTTTGGGAGGACTGAAAGACATATTATCAAGTTGATGAATGTGTAGGCAAACTTGATGATACCAGTAAATTGGATCGCTCATTTAGTAAAGTTGGCGCTTGTGGAGTGAAAAAGTTAATACCACCATTTACGCTACCGAACCCTGAATAAACTTCTATTCTTCGTTGCATCGAAGGATTATGACTTTCATTTATTGCGCCTTTCAAATACACAATTCTTGGCGGCAAACCTGCTAAGTTTCGTTCCTGTCTTGCCCCTTCTTGCAATAAAGCCGTAAGTCTTGGAGCAATATCACACCTAGCATCATCCGAAACTGATAAACAATTCGAAATTAATTGATCAAGATTATTCGGAAATGATTGCCATAAAACCGTATTTATACGCACTAAATTTGTTTCAAGCAATGCCTTTACTCTTCCCATCACCAAATTAATAGCTTCAGGACGATTTTCTCTAAGAACTGCACTAATTAGTGTGCCAAGTATTTGTAAGATATCCGCGTGTAACTCGAAGAACTTATTTCGAATACTATGCACAAAGCCTCCTGCGCTACGAATATTCTCTAAGAAAGTGCTAATATTAACAAAAAAAGTCCGGTATAAATCGCTATTTTTTTCACCCCAATGCGTAGTAAAAAAAGCAGCCCCTAAATCAATTATAATCCTTGCATCAGCACCTATCTCATAACTCAGCACTTTTTGCACAATTTGATGGAAATAGGTGATCTCATAGCGATCAAACTGATGTGTTGCAAGATGCCGCATAATATCAGCTAACTCTTCATTTGCTTTATGGATAGTTGTTACGTGTACCAACTGTTGTTGAATTTGCATCCTTCTTGATTGATCTATAGTTTCCCACCTCAGACGATTAAACTCATCAGGTACTCTTTGCGGTAAAAGACTGCACACTAAATTAAGCTCTTGACCACGATCATGATGCCCTTTGATTAAACTAACCAAGTTATAACTATTAGTTCGAACATAAATAAATCTTGCTCCCTGAAGTGAAAATTCGAATCTGACAGATATATATATAGCGCTATCGATCAAAAATGCTTTTTGCTCTGGATCTTTATTATCTCTACAGCTTATATTAGTAATTTTGGTATCGAAGTATATATGACCATTCTCTTTGGTAATGATCCCCATCCGATCAGCAGCATTAACCGTCCATCCTATTGGTCCAGGCAACGAGCTGTTAAGAATAGTCACAGGGGTTATCAGTAAATCTTGATGATAACAATTGCGTATAATTACCATTTCGTCTGGAGTAGTTTGGAATTTTATGCATAAATTGGCAGAATCACCAGACTCACCATCTAAATTTCCACAATCCCCCGCCTTTCGCAGCAAAAACCAATGATTTTTACTTAAACGTAAAAGATACTCATTCTTAATTTGTGCTAACGCATCTTCTGATTCAAATTCTGGATAAAATTGATAAACACATCCACTGGGCATAGGTGGCGCCAATGGCGCAGATATTATTCGCGATGGCATTTCTATTTGGAGATAAGATTCTGTAACAATAGCAGTCGGTGCCGGAACTGATGGCAATTCAGGATGGAGCAGCACAAGCCGTTTTTCTTTGAGATGTTCGACTAGCTTAGATATAAGCGCTAATAATACAATCGCCCCACCTATTCCCAACATTGGTCCGAAAAGCTTCCACCAAAAATAAATTCTCTGGAAAGTAATGTCCGCCTTATAAGGACCACTTGATATAAAACCATTACCTACTGTAACCGCATAAGATGGTAGATTTCCTGCTCCAGTGTAAACAAATTCAATTAGCCCATGATTAATCTCATCTTGTAAAAATGAGGTAATCTGAGTTCCCCAATCAGGTAATCTGGCAAAATATCCGTTTGCTAACGAACTAATCGTAAAATTTAACTTGGAAGCCAAAAATTTTCCATCCTTGGCATTTAGATTCGCGGCAGATAAGATTACAGTTATCCATGATGTTGGTGAATATAATGGCGGCTCTGGTTCTACAATGGTAAGTTGATTAGTAAAAAGTATTGGCGGCAAGCTAGGGTAAAAAGTTATGTTAACGTTATTTGGCGAAGTGCTAGTAATGCCATCACTAACCGCTATTTTACCGTTTGGGGCAATATTGCTACCATCGTGAATAAATTGCACTAAACCATCTTTAACTTGCTGTTGAGTAAAGTTACCTATTTCAATAGCTGGATTCATTATTAATTGAAATCGTCCATGTTGAACATTTGATGTTACGTAGGTTAATTCGGAATCAGAAGCATAAAATGGTTGCCAAATTTTAACCGCTTTTTTAGGATCGCCACCACAATATCCTGAAACAATTATATTATTTTGCAAAGCAATTGGTGGTGCATAAACTTCAGCTTTACTGTCTGTCCTAAGCACACGAAGACATCTTCCAGACTGCATATCCCAAACACGTACTGTTCCATCATCACTTCCCGAAGCAAGCAATCCATTCGGAAGAAGAGTAAGGTGTCGAATAAGATTTGTGTGCCCATTTAAAGTTTGCAGATGTTTCCCGGATTTTGGATCCCAAATAGAAATAGCATAATGGGCTGCAACTAAATTTCCATTAGCAAGAGGTAGAATAAACCTCGCACTCACATCAAGAACACGAAGACAAGCACCGGAATTAGCATCCCAAATACGGACGTGCGGATCATTAATTGCGCCAGAAGTTAATGTAAAATCAGGAAGGAAGGTAAGAGAAATGATCCAATTTGTATGCCCAGTAAGAACATGAAGACAGGTTCCAGACTCAATATCCCAAACACGAACTGTATGATCTTCAATACCAATAGCATCAATACTACCACCAGAGGCAAGATATTTATCTCCATAGGAAGCAAGTACATAAACTTCGGCTGTATGACCCTTAAGAACATGCAAACAAACACCAGTATTTGTATCCCAAATAATTATATCCTTACCGCTCGCTACAGCAAGTTTGCCATTGGGAAATACCGCATAATCTCTATCCTCACCAAAATAACCATCATATTTAAGATCGCGAATCAACTCGCCAGAATTTGGATCCCAAATGTGCAGAATATCACTAGATCTAGAAACAAGTAATCCATTTGGCAAAACTGCTAATGTTGCACCAGCGTCACCACTAAAAGTATGAACACAATCTCCGGTATTTGGATTATAAATACGGGTAGAATTATTATCATCATGAAAAGCAAAATTTCCATTCAGAAGAGCAACAAGCTCATAAACCCAACCAATTTTAGTATCACCGTAACTAGCTAGTGTAAAAGTATTATTAAAATTAATTACTGCCTTAGAGTTCAACATCGAAGAACTCAAAGTAACCGTTTGTCCCTGATCGATTGTTAGTTGATTGGTTTCTAAAATTGGCGGCATATCATCTACCGCAGAACCAATTGAAGAAATTGTTACCGTATCTTTTGGAAATACTGCTTGCCCATTCTTCTCCATAAGAAATTTCTGCATTAATCTTAGTTCAATATACTTTTTATCAAGAATATTTAATGCTTCAGGCATAGTAGCGCATTGCACAATATCTTTGTGGACCACCCATTCAGTATACTCTGTATATGTATTGGTAATTACACTGATAATTTTAGCAGCCACATCAACAACTCCACCCCAAATTCTACCCAGTAATGATCGATTCTCTGGTACAGGATCCGTTGGTACAATTTTCGTTGGCGGTAGATCAGGTAAAGTGTCAGGCAAAGTTAACGTTATCGATTCTAATTTACCGTTTTGATCAAATTTTTCCTCCACAAGATGATTACTTTTTAACAAAGCAAAAATTTGCGCTGCTTCATTATCTTGTACTTTTTGATCAATATGATGTTCTTGTAAAAATTTCTGATAATCCAATGATTGCGCATCCACTCTCGACTTAAGCTCTGCTAATTCAGCTTGCGTAACGGGTTTTTCCAGATTAGAAATTGATCCGGTAAGCAAACCGGGAGCAAGTGATGAAATACCGGTTAGATTGGCAAGTTGGGTATTGGATGATGAGGGAGCTAAAGTAATCATGAAAACAAAAATACACTATTCAAGCTTTAAGAAATATACGTAGAAAATACGTATATCTATTTATTTCGAAATATTAAATGTGAAATCTAATCCATATTTCTATTTTTTATTGAATTCTTTTTCCATAAAAAATAAGCCACTAGAATAATAAAGTAAGGTTTTTGAGAAAATGGTTACCGAGTCATATAACAAATTGCACCCAACTCCCACTTGAAAATCATAAGGATCTGCCGCATATCTATAAATAGATTTCAAAAAAAGAAACTGATGCAGAATCAAAACAGCGTTTAATGATCTTGAAACAAATATTTCAGAAATCGAAAAAGAATATTCAGACCTCGAAGAAATCTGGAAAACCGAAAAAGCTAAACTACAAAACGCACAAGCCATTAAAGAACAACTCGATGCAGCGCGCCTTGAAAAAGACGCAGCTCAGCGCACCATGGATTTGACTAAAATGTCAGAACTGCAATATGGTAAGATTCCGGAACTTGAAAAAAAGCTCAAAGAAGCGCTCGAAGCATAAAAACAAACGCAAACCACTCACCTTTTGCGCAATAAAGTTACCGAAGAAGAAATTGCCGAAATTGTTGCTAAATGGACGCATATTCCAGTTACAAAACTTCTTGAAGGCGAGCGTGACAAACTTTTACAAATGGAAAAAGCATTACATGAACGCATTATCGGTCAAGATGAGGCGGTTACAGTAGTTGCAAACGCCATTCGCAGATCGCGTGCCGGTCTTTCTGACCCAAATCGCCCGATTGGTTCGTTTATATTTTTAGGTCCAACAGGCGTTGGCAAAACCGAGCTTTGCAAAACTTTAGCTAACTTTTTATTCTATACTGAAGAAGCTATGGTGCGCAGTGATATGTCAGAGTTTATGGAAAAACATTCCGTTGTCCGTTTGATTGGCGCTCCTCCCGGCTATGTTGGCTATGAAGAAGGCGGCTATCTTACGGAGCTTGTGCGTCGCAAACCTTATTCGTTAATTTTATTGGATGAAATCGAAAAAGCGCATCACGATGTTTTTAATATTTTATTACAAGTTTTAGATGATGGACGTTTAACCGACGGTCAAGGTCGCACGGTAGATTTTCGCAATTGCGTCATCGTTATGACCTCTAACCTTGGTTCTAATAAAATTCAGGAATTAGCTTCCGAAGGCTATGCTAAAATCAAAGAAGCTGTTTTAGAAATTGCGCAAAAATATTTTCGTCCGGAATTTTTAAATCGCGTCGATGAATTGGTTGTTTTTCACTCTCTTAAGCCAGAACAGGTTCGCCCAATTGCCAAAATTCAAATTGCGCGCCTTGCTTTACGTTTAAAAGAACGTAATTTACATTTGGAAGTTACTGAAGAAGCTTTAGATCATTTATCTGTAATCGGCTACGATCAAGCCTATGGAGCCCGCCCGTTAAAACGCGTTATCCAGCAGTATTTAGAAAATCCACTTGCAACCCAGATTTTACAGGGCGCTTATTTGCCAGACAGCACAATTAAAGTAGATTGCAAAAAAGGCAAGTTGGTGTTTTCACAATAGTAAAGTTATAGATCATTTCTTTTGACTCTTTTACCGTACTCGGCAAAAGAGTCTTGACTTTTTTGCCGAGTACGGTAAAATAAGCGCTTAACTAAAAAGGAGAATTTATGCGTAGAATCTATCAATCAGTTGTAGTACAACATTTTACTGACTGCGAACAAATGTTGTTATTAGCAGGTCCTCGGCAAGTTGGCAAAACCACTATAAGTCTTGCGGCTAAAGAACTTGCTGATCCAAACAATTTTGTTTATTTAAACTGGGATGAAGCTAAAGACATGGAGCTAATTACTCGCGGCAGCGATGCTGTTGCCGCAAGAGTTGGACTAGACCTTCTGTCTCCTCAAAAACCATTAGTAATTTTTGATGAAATACATAAATATTTACGTTGGAAAAAATACATAAAAGGTTTTTATGATCATTACAAAGA
This sequence comes from Gammaproteobacteria bacterium GWE2_37_16, assembly GCA_001801285.1. Lineage (GTDB taxonomy): Bacteria > Pseudomonadota > Gammaproteobacteria > UBA9339 > UBA9339 > GWE2-37-16. Next base: position 1,939 of record MGXG01000010.1, on the reverse strand, counting down.
TAGAGTAAGAATTATTATTACCGGAAGTGCAAAACTAGATGTCTATCGCAAAGATGGCGATAGCCTGATGGGTAGATATTTTTTATATCGCATCCATCCCTTTTCTATTGCAGAGTGCATTACTTCGAAACTGCCAACAAAAGAAATACGCGCACCAAAACCGCTTGATGAAAAGTTATTTACTGCTTTATGGAAATTTGGCGGTTTCCCTGAACCATTTTTAAAACAAGATGAACGGTTTCATCAACGTTGGAAAAATCTGCGCTTAAAACAACTATTTCGCGAAGATATTCGAGACTTGACACAAATTCAAGAACTTAGCCAAATGGAAGTATTTGCTCGGCTATTAAAATACCAACCAAGTCAATTATTAAGCTTAACTAACCTTGCTCAAAAAGCTCAAGTTTCCGTAAATACTGCAAAACGCTGGGTTAATACTTTAGAGAGCTTTTACTATTGCTTTTTAATTCGTCCCTGGACTAAAAAAGTCACCCGATCTTTACTTAAAGAACCCAAAATTTACCTTTGGGACTGGGCAGATATCGAAGATATTGGAGCTAAAACAGAAAACTTTGTTGCAGCACATCTTTTAAAAGCGGTACATTTTTGGACTGACTATGGTTTTGGTGATTTTCAACTCCATTTCTTGCGTGATAAAGAAAAGCGCGAAGTCGATTTTTTAGTGACCAAAAACGATCAACCATGGTTTTTGGTGGAAGTTAAAGTGTCCGATACCAATTTAAGTAAATCTCTAGAGTTATTTCAGAATCAAACTGGCGCCAAACACGCATTTCAAGTTGTATTTAATATGGACTATGTGGACGCGGACTGTTTTGCCAAAAATAAACCGATTGTTGTTCCATTGAAAACTTTTCTTTCTCAATTAATTTAAATCCATAAAAAACAATTTTTTATGCTACAATTCCAAAAACATGCAAACTAAATTGCATTATAAATCAATAACTTAATTTTAGCGTATGAAAAATGATCTCGTTATTATCGGAAGTTTCGGTCGCCCTTATGGCGTAAGAGGCTTCTTGCACCTTAATTCTTATACTTCCCCTAAAAACAATATTAAAAACCTGCAGCCTTGGCTAATGTTGCAAAATGGCAAACAAAAAATCCTTGAGATTGAAGAAATTCGCGCCCATCATCAAGGATTGGTCGTAAAATTAAAAGATTGCAATGATCGCGACAAAGCTGCCTTGCTGACAAAATCCAAAATCGCGGTCTTAAGCGATCAATTACCAAAACCCCAAAAAAAAGAATATTATTTTAAAGATTTAGAAGGCTTAAATGTAATTAACCGCGAAAATATCAACTTAGGCAAAATTGCTTATCTTCATTCTACCGACGCTAATGACGTTATGGTCGTCGAATCGTAAGCCCCTAAAAACCCCACCTATACAAATTATAAAAATTATGGAGTAAAAACTGCTCTTAAGCCAGCAGATTTTTGTCGATAAACTGCGGTAGCAGTTCGACAGGATCGATTTGGTAACGGCGTAGCTTATGGACTTGGTTTAGAACATAGATTAAATAAGCTCGTGGATTAATATCATTAAGCTTGCAGGTTTGGATTAAGCTATAGAGTAAGTTGGCAATGTTGGCTGATTTTTCGTTGCCGATAAACAGCCAGTTCTTGCGTTCTATAGCAAATGGGCGGATTTGATTTTCAACAAGGTTGTTATCTATTTCTGGTTCACCATATTCCGCATAAGCTGCAAGATATGCCCATTGTGATCTAGCATATGCTATAGCTTTACCAATAGTGCTTTGCGGCGGAACTTCATGTTCGGTTTGCTCAAGCCATAATTTAAGATCTTGTAAAATCGGCTTGGCTTGTTCCTGGCGCATTTCGCGTCTTTCTATAAAATCCAACTCTTTGGCATTGCGCTCGATTTCATAAAGTTGGTGAATATAGTTAAGCGCTTCCTGT
>MGXG01000009.1:467-5000 GCA_001801285.1 Gammaproteobacteria bacterium GWE2_37_16 | reverse complement strand
GTCTTGGTGAAAAAGGCTATGAGCAGGCGATTGGTTTTTTAAGAATTATTGGTGGGGATAATCCATTAGACGCTTCAGCTGTTCACCCGGAAGCTTATCCTGTGATAAAAAAAATCTTACAAAAAGTCGGAAAGCCTCTTTCTGAAATCATGGGTAATACTGAATTGATTAAGTCTTTAAATCCACAAGATTATACGAATGAACGTTTTGGTTTACCTACTGTGAGAGATATTTTGCAAGAATTAAATAAACCGGGGCGTGATCCACGTCCCGAGTTTAAGATGGCAACTTTTCTAGAAGGTGTTGAAACTATGGATGATCTTAAACCTGGAATGATCTTAGAGGGAGCTGTTACCAATGTGACTAATTTTGGAGCTTTTGTTGATATTGGTGTTCATCAGGATGGTTTGGTGCATATTTCGGAAATGGCAAATCAATATGTGTCTGATCCGCACCAAGTGGTTAAAGTTGGGCAAATAGTTAAAGTTAAAGTTATGAGCGTTGATATACCAAGAAAACGAATTGGACTTTCTATGAAAATGGGTGAAGTCAATAATAGACCAGATAAAAATGAAAAACTGCCAAAACTAAAACCTAAAAAAACACAGAAGCCAAAAATAGAAATTCATGATTCTATTTTGGGCAGTGCTTTACAATTGGCTTTAACAGGCAAGAAAAGCTAAGTTCTATTTTTTGCATAAACTAGTTAACGCTTTTATAATTACCAGAATTAAAAATTTTATATATATAATAATATTTTTGGATATGTCTTCTATGAAAAAAATGAAACGCAGTTTGTTTGTTATATTTTTAACAGTATTGCTATTTTCTTTATGCGGTTGGAGGTTGTGTTATGCTGATACTGGTGTTGCATTATCTGACCCTAATAAAACCATCATTTTGTATAATAAAAAAAATAATGTTTTTTCTATTAAATTGCATACCGCATCGGTCGGTTATGTTTGGTTACTTAAAGAAATTGATGCAAATTTAATTGTTCCTGTAAAAAGGGTGGTACATAACGAGGCGAAGCAAGGTAAAATCACTATTCCCGGCTACGAAGAGTGGTTTTTTAAGGCAACTTTAACTGCCTTTAAGGTTCCTTATAAAACTAATATTACTTTGGTTTATAGGCAACTTAGCACTGTACAAAACATACAAGGTAATAGTTTTACAATAATTACTTTACCTTGAGAATTTCTAGGTTATTAAAAGCTATGAATAATCCATTGTTACAAAAATCAACGTTACCACTTTTTCATTTAATTAAAACGCAACATGTTATTCCAGCTGTCAACCAAGCTATAAAGGATCATAAAGAAAATCTTGGAAAAATATTAAGTAATAAAAAACCTTTTACTTGGCGAAATCTATTTTTACCTTTGGATGAAATTGATGAAAGGTTAAGTTGTGTTTGGAGCGTAGTTAGTCATTTGAATCATACTGTTAATTCCACAGGTTTGCGTAAAGCCTATAATAGTTGTTTACCAAAAATCACTCAATATTATCTTGAGTTGGGGCAGAATAATAAGTTGTATGCCGCTGTATCTAGTGTGGCGCAAAGTAAGGAGTATAAAAAATTTAATGTGGCACAGAAAAAAGTTATCCAAAACATGTTGCGGGATTTTCATCTTTCAGGTATCGATTTAGGGGAGAAAGATCGGAAAACTTTTATCAAATTACAGGAAAAATTATCCAAATTACAAACACGATTTTCAGAAAATGTTCTTGATGCAACGGATGCCTGGAGTAAATTAATTACGGACCAGAAAAAACTCAACGGATTACCTGAGCATGTTCTTGCTGCTGCCAAAAATAATGCCACACAAAAAAAACAAAAAGGGTGGTTATTAACTTTACACGCACCTTTTTATCAGGCGATACTAACTTATGCTGGTAATAGAGCTTTGCGTAAAGAAATCTACTTAGCTTATGTAACGCGTGCATCTAGTTTTGGTAAGCATAAAAAACAGCTTGATAATACTAAGCTTATTCCAGATATTTTACTTATTCGACACAAGATTTCTCATTTACTTCAATTTGAAAATTACGCTGAATTATCTTTAGCGACTAAAATGGTAGCTGATCCTGATAAGGTTTTGAATTTTCTCTATGATTTAGTTAAATGCTCACGAAAAAAAGCTTATGCTGAATTTTTGGCATTAGAAAAATTTGTTGCTAAAAAGTATCAGATTGAAAAATTAGCTCCTTGGGATATTGCTTATTACAGCGAAAAAATGCGTAAACAAAAACACGATGTTTCTGAGGCAGTTTTGCGACAATATTTTCCTTTGGAAAAAATACTTACCGGGATGTGGCGGCTCTTTAAACGTCTTTATGATCTTGAAATTAAAGAAGCGAAAAATATTCCTGTTTGGCATAAGGATGTGCGAGTTTGGGAGATTTGTGATAGTAAAAGTAAAATAATAGGCAAGTTTTACCTGGATTTATATGCGCGTTCTAATAAGCAAGGTGGTGCCTGGATGGATTCTTGTTGCACGCGTCGTCAATTGGCTAATGGTAAAATACAAAATCCAATTGCTTATGTGGTTTGCAATTTTTCACCACCAGTCGCAGGGCAGCCAGTTTTATTGAATTTTGGCGAAGTAGATACTTTATTTCATGAATTTGGACATGCTTTGCAGCATTTATTGACACATGTAATGTATGCTCCGGTTTCAGGTATTCATGGGATTCCCTGGGATGCTGTAGAAATTGCCAGTCAATTCATGGAAAAATGGTGTTTGGAAAAAGAAGTATTAGCAATGATTACCAAACATCATAAAACAAAAGAGATATTGCCAGAGCAGCTACTAAGAAAAATGCTCAATGCCAAAAATATGCAATCTGGTTTGCAAATGATACGCCAACTGGAGTTTGGTTTATTTGATTTTCTTTGTCATCTGAATTTCACACCTAACGATAAAAATTATGTGCAAAAAATAGTTGATGAAATTCATCGCAAAGTAAGCGTTCTTCCGGTGTCAAAATATAACTGTTTTCCCAATAGTTTTCTGCATATTTTTTCTGGTGCTTATGGTGCCGGTTACTACAGCTACAAGTGGGCGGAAGTAACGGCGAGCGATGCTTTTGCAAAATTTAAAGAAGATGGTTTGTTTAACAAAAGAACAGCACGATCTTTTTTGCAAAATATGTTAGCTAGCGGCGGGGTTGTTGATCCATTGGTAGCTTTTAAGAAATTTCGTGGGCGAGAGCCAAGTATTGACGCTTTGCTTAAGGAAACAGGTATTAAGAAATAAAAGCATTTTAGTTGGGAGTAAATTATGGATAAAAATGATATGAAAAAAGCTGCAGCTAAGGCGGCATTGAATTATATAGATTACGATACTGTTGTTGGAGTTGGTACTGGTTCGACTGCTAACTATTTCATAGAATATCTGGCGACTATTAAACACAAGATTACAGGTGCAGTGGCAAGTTCCAAGTCAACAGAAAAAATGTTGCAAGATTATGGTATTCAAGTGATTGATCTTAATGAAGTTGATTTTTTGCCAGTTTATGTTGATGGGGCTGATGAAATAAACGTATCTTTGCAGATGATAAAGGGTGGTGGTGGTGCGCTTACCATGGAAAAAATTGTGTCTAGTGTGGCACGAAAATTTATTTGCATTGCGGATCAAAGTAAAAAAGTAGAAATACTCGGTGCTTTTCCTTTATCGGTAGAAGTTATTCCGATGGCGCGTAGCTATGTGGCGCGTGAATTGGTTAAAAAAGGGGGTAATCCAATTTATCGCAGCGGATTTTTAACCGATCATAAAAATGTCATTTTAGATGTTTGGAATCTAAATATTATGTCGCCGCGTCAACTAGAACAAGAGTTAAACAACATAGCAGGTGTCGTGACAAATGGTATTTTCGCACTACGACCAGCCGATGTTTTGTTGCTGGGTACCGCAAATGGCGTTCAAGTGACTACTGGTTAGGATTATTAATAAGAATAAACAATTACTAAAGTTCCTAGCTCAACAAAATTGTAACGTAGCCATTTTGCGTCTTCTACAGTGAGGCGTACACAGCCGTGGCTAACATTTCCTTCCACTACTTCTCCTTTATGTACTCCGTGTAGTGCTTGGTTTTTATTGAAAAACATACAATATGGCATAGGCGCACCACCATTTGGTATGGGAAATAGACTGGATTTACAATAGGGGCTGCCGAGTGAAAAAACACGGAAAAGCCCAGCTTTTGTGTGGCAGCGGCGTCCGGTATCGAAACACCAGTCAGCACCGGCCGACATCAATCCAGCGCGCATTAGGTTGCCATCTTGATCGTAAGCTCCCCAAACATGTATATTTGGATTAACGATAATGATTTTTTCGCCTATGTAGTCAATTTGTTGCGGTAGGCGAGCGGCGTAATTATAGTTTAGCTCGAAATCATTGGTTTCTGTTGGGGTTCTAGAAGCATGTTTTTTGGTAGCAGAATGTGCGTAGGAGCAAAATACACAAAAAAAACAACAGAATAAAAATAAAGCAATATTAGATTTTATCTTTGGCATGACAAATAAATCCA
>MGXG01000009.1:0-402 GCA_001801285.1 Gammaproteobacteria bacterium GWE2_37_16 | reverse complement strand
TAACAATGACCTTTGTGCCAATATCGACAAAATTATAACGCAGCCAGTAAGCATCTGGTATATGTAAGCGTACACAACCGTGGCTAACATTTCCCTCTACAACTTCACCCTCATGGACTCCATGCAATGCTTGCCCTCTGTTAAAGAACATGCAATATGGCATGGGTGCCCCCCCTTCTGGTATGGGAAATATAGTAGATTTACATTCAGGACTACCCAAAGAATAAACGCGAAAAACTCCAGCTTTAGTTTTACAGGGACGCCCCATATCAAAACACCAATCAGCACCAGCAGAAGTTAATCCGGCTTGTACTATTTTGCCACTTGCATCGTAGGCACCCCAAGTATGTACGTTTGGATCAATTAAAACTACTTTTTCGCCATAAGTATTAATGTTTTGTG